>DAOUYY010000198.1 GCA_030665885.1 Fidelibacterota bacterium | reverse complement strand
GCTGCTTCAGACAACTCAGGCTACTATGTTATTCTGAATATTCCACCGGGCACCTACAACATCAAAATTATGATGATGGGGTATAAGCCGGAGTCAAAGGAAATTAAAATATCATCCAATGACGATTTACGGCTTGATTTTGAGTTAGACGTAACATCAATAGAATATGGTGAAGTTACCGTTACTGCAGAACGGCAGCGATTCGAGAAAAAGGCAGAAGTGAGTCGTGTAAATCTATCATTCCGTGATATCAAAAGAGTTCCTGCTTTTGTGGAAGCGGATTTATTTCGTACACTGCAATTACTTCCCGGTGTATCTGCCTCAAATGATTTTTCATCCGCTCTGGTAGTTCGCGGAGGTAGTCCGGATGAGAATCTCATTTTGTTGGATGGTATTGAATTGTACAATCCATATCATCTCGGTGGAGTATTTTCGACATTCAACGTGGATGCTATTTCGGACGCGGAATTTTTAGCGGGCGGCTTCCCCGCTTATTATGGGAATCGAAATTCCTCTGTGTTGAGTATTACATCCAAGGAGGGCAATTCTAAAAAAGGCAAATTGTTTAATAAGAAAGGAGTTGGAAAATATTGGGACATAAGTCAAGGACAGGGCGAAATCAATGTTCTTAGTGCCAAACTTTTAGTAGAGGGACCACTCTATAAAGGATCATGGATGTTGTCAAGCCGTCGGACATATTTTGATAAGTTAGCAGAATTATACTATTGGTATAAGGACGATCCTGTGAACTGGAAATATTATTTCTGGGATGCTCAATGTAAATTGATCCATAATCTGACGTCGAGAAATAGGTTAACCTTTTCCTCTTACTATGGTCGTGATGTAGTCTTTTTTAATATAGGTGAAGAAGATGTTGGAGTAGTTTTCGATTGGGATTGGGGAAACTACACTAACAGTCTACAATGGCGCTATGTTCCGAATTCTAAGTTTCTTTCCACGTTGTCTATCTCCAGTACAAACTTCCAATTTGATGTAAATATGGAGATGACTGAGACAGACTCTGCAGGTGGAAGTAAATCAACAAATATTATAGTGTTTAATGAAATTGAGGATTGGACGATTAAGGAAAATTTAGATTGGTTTATATCCAACGAACACACATTCACATTGGGATTTGAGTATAAAAATCTTGGGATGGTGTTTAATATGGGTATTAATGAAATGACGTTTTTAGACCAAAAACAAGCTCCTACCATTTTGAGTGGATATTTCCAGGACAAGTGGCAGCCGAATGCGCTATTAACCATCCAGCCAGGTTTGCGTATATCCAAATATAAGTTACACGATGATCTATATATTGAGCCTCGGTTAGGGTTCAAATACCTGCTCCTGGAAAATTTAGCATTAAAAGGGGCATGGGGGATTTATAAACAATTTATGTTTACTGTCAATGATGACGATGCAATACTGAATATTGTTGATTTCTGGCAGCCTATTCCAGAGAATTATAAAGCAAAGTCTCTACAACATTATATCCTTGGGATAGAAAAATGGATTGGTAACGGTTATTTTGCCAGCATCGAATGTTATTATAAACCCTATGATAACACGCTCACTATTAATCCCAATAATAATCCATCGATCGATACTGATGATTATATTGAGGGAAAAGGCACCGTTTACGGGTTGGAATTCCTTCTTAAAAGGAATATCGGAAAATTAACTGGATGGATCGGCTATTCTTATTTAAACAGTCAGCAGAAATATGATTTTAATAGTGATGGAAAAATTGTTAAAAACAGCGGTGAAATCTACGCACCAAAACACGATCAGCCTCATACCTTGAATATTGTTATAAATTATGCTGTAAATAAAAAAAATATATTTGGATTTACGCTCAGTAATAGTAGTGGTCAGCCTTATACGCCGACTGTCGGATATACTTATACACAAAGTTCATCTAATAGAGGACCGGGTAGTACTTTTGAAAATCCTTATGCAAATTTAACTGAAATTCAGGGACTGAAAAATTCCGCCCGATATCCCTATTACTTCAGAACCGATATTAGCTGGATACGGAATATTTCCCCATTTGGTATAGATGGAAAATTCAAAGTCCAGATTATAAATGTGATGAATCATTTTAATACCCTCTTCTACGATTGGGATTTAGAGGAAGATAAAGTAACCGCTATAGGAATGTTTCCGATAATTCCAACAATAGGTTTTGAATTCAAATTTTAGGGAGCATAAATAATGAAGAAATATTTAACGATTTTAATAGGATTTCTGGTAATAATAGGTTGTGAGAAGGAACTAAGCATTGCCGAATTTGAAGATGATTTTAAGAACTATACAGTTGAATTGAGGATAGAAGCTGTACTGGATCCCATTGATTTTATGAATTCTGTTGTACGGGTGGATAGAACTATGCTTGTTACAGATACCTCTTTATTCAATGGTATAGATGATAACGGTGATTGGGTAAGTTATACTGATGAAAACGGAAATGGTCAATGGGATGAGGGAGAACCCTTAAATGATGATATTGGTATAAGAGGGCAGGGGCCACCAGGAACTTTTGAAGGACGAGGAAACGGCAAGCCTGATCCAGGTGAACCGCATGTGGATGATTATATAGAAATTTTACCTCAGATTCATGATTCGACTATGACTTCAGTTGTTCTTGTTCATAAGTCTACAAATATTCTGATTGCAGAATTTGAATGGGTGACTCAGGCTGGTGAATTTGAAGAAAGTTATGGGAGGGACAAACCGGGTCCTGGTGGTGAATCTATGAGCATAATAACCTATACCTATGGTGGATATAAACCCATGACTCAATATGCTGATGTCAATATTGAGTATGGTGAAGAATACGAGTTTCGTATTACAACATCTACAGGTGATGAGATCACCGGGTCTACTGTACCGCTTGCACCGACGGTATTTGATGAAGAAGGATTTAACTGGAACTCTGATACATTAGCAAGTACCTCTGAAAACCCGGGAATCCTAAAGTGTACAACTGCTCCAGATTGCTTTGTTATACATTCGAAGATTGAAAGGATTTTAGGAGCCGATTCATCTCAGACAGAAGTTAGTAATTTATTTGCAACAAATGAGATAGATGAATCCGGACAATTGGTTTATTCATTACCTCTGTTTTTCTTAGGTGCAGGGCTTTATCAAATAACAGTTTCTGTACTGGATGAACACTATGGGAATTACTTCATCTCATCGCTTCCGTTGCATGATGAGGCGATGTCTAATCTCAGGGATCAGCATGGATCAGTTGTACTTGGAATTGCAGGGTCTGCAACGGCGAATTCAATATATGTAAGGATCAGTAACTATGAATCTTTAAGCATTGAAATTAATAATAAAAGATGAATCTTATTGATCTGAAAAGTGACTGAGCGATTTTCAGTATTTACTAGGGATTTACACTCAATATATTTGGATACTAATTTCATTGATTAGTTGGGTTTTTCTTTGCCTATTAAACCTGTATAAATCCCCAGATTTATTTTAAAGAATAATCATATTCATTTTAACACAGTCTTTTTTTCGAAGGTCATGAAGGACTTCAAAGAAGGATGTCCATATTAAAACCGGGTGTTAATGAGACTATCTTCTCGAATCAAGCATTTCTATTGTAAGAGATTTCTTTGGAAAATTGTTGACTTCTCAAACTGAGTGCTTACTACCCAATAATTAACTTCCTTGTTCTCTTTCTATAATTTTGATAGATTAAATAAGTTTAAATGAGGATCGGTTGAAACATTTATATTTATTGATAAATACAATTAAATTAATCTGAAATAGGTCTCTTATTATCGAAGGTATTCCTTTTTGCTATTTTTTAGTGTAATTGCTTTTTAATTAAGGTGAATTTAAATGCTTGAATTTTTCTCAATTATAAAATCAGATATCAATGATCTTGTAAATCTTTTTAATACAGTTTTTAAGTACGATAATATCACAAAGGAGCTACTGAGGGAGAAGATTTTCGAAGAGAAGAGTTTTTTACCTGAAGCAAACTTCAAGGTAATACAAGATGGCGAACTTTGCGGATTTTCTGTAGGTTTCGTGAGAAATCAAGGAGGAATTATAACTGGCTGGATAAAGCTCTTAGCGTGCGAAGACCAGTCAACTTTGGGAGCGATAACTTTAGAAGTTTTCCACAGAATTGAAAATATATTAATCCAAAACGGTGCAAAGTTGATAAGATTTTTTGATAGCTTCCCAAATTATTACTTTCCAGGAATTGATCCTCGTTATACTGCACTAATTACGCTTGTGGAAACAAATGGTTATAAAAGACAACGAGATAATGTAAATATGACTGTAAATCTAAATAAAGCCCCATTAGAAACGAGTTCCATTGAGAAATTATTGCTTGAAAAGCACAACATTGTGGTGCATCGGGCAACCGAAGAAGAATACGATTCAGTATTGAAATTCATAGAAAAAGAATTTTCACTTTGGATTACTGAGGTATCCAACTCTTACAAACGTATCCCTATCGCAGTGCATATAGCGTTAAAAAATGATGAAATAATTGCTTTCTCAGGGTATCATGGGAATAATATTGGAATGGGTTGGTTTGGTCCAATGGGTACAACTCCAGCCTGTAGAGGTAAAGGTGTTGGTGGAATCCTTTTAAAACGATGTCTTAAAGATTTGAGAGATCAAGGATTCTATGAAGCTATT
>DAOUYY010000169.1 GCA_030665885.1 Fidelibacterota bacterium | reverse complement strand
AGTCGTGGGCTAATAATACCCACCCCAACATCTATAACCGTTTCAACCTGCCCGACTTTGGTCAGGCGGGCGGTTTCTCTTTCTGATGGTTTACCTTTTTTAAGTGAACTCAGTTATTATTAAAAAAGTAAAATTTTACATGACTTCCATTCTTTAAAATTCTAAATTTAAAACCATGAATAAGCCGTTTTTAAGTTTACTGATTGTATTTTCACTTTCCGCGTTCTCCCTTGCACAAACGAATGAATTTCACGAGGAATACAAATATCGCGTAGATTTTTTATTTATTCCCTCGGTAGATATAACAATGAAAATCAGCTGCCCTACTCAACTCCAGAAAAAGAATGTAAAGATGCTTGAATTTTATACTCGTACAAAAAAGGTATTTAACCATATTTTCCAGATTAATAATTACTATAAATCTGTATATGACTCTAATAATTTTTCTATTTTTTATAGTGAAAAAATTATTGAGCAACCAAATGTTCGGCAAACCTTAACTGCTAATTATGGTGATACACTTGTAAAATATTCCAATAAGAAATCCTTGACTCTTCCCAAAAACACTCACAACTTCTTTTCACTTTTAATGCATGCTCGAAAGATAAACATTGAGGAAATGGAAAAGCAAAGCTTCCCTGTTGATATTGAGGGACATATATATGAGGCAAGATTTAAGTATTTGGAAGAGGATATTATTGTTGTGGGCAACAAAGGAATTTTAACAGATAAAATTGAAATTACACTTTTCGCTTTAAATCCTGATCAACCGGCAGTTACAGAGCTTACAGATGTATTTAACTGGAAGATTGCTTCCAATAAAGGAAAAAGGGAAATCTGGATTGAAAAAAGTAAGCCTCGACGAATAATAAAAACTCAATTCTATCTTTCACCGACGTGGCTAACTGCAAAATTGGTGGAATATGAAAAGTGAAATTCTTAAAAAAATAGGTTCATTTTTTCGCCGATTCTGGAAAGTGATAATAATATGGATTGCCATTCTCATTTTTATAGAACTGGGAATTCACTTAGGTATGGATAAAAAAATTATCGCTGTTTTAGCTGTAGTATTTGGAATTCTTAGTCATGCGTTCGCAGGACTAATGGCTATAATAGCTTTAGTTCCAGTAATTGGACCTTTGATCATTAGAGTATTATCTTTACCTGTATTCTGGCTGCTTAATGCTGTTGGATATTACGTTTCAGTCATTGCTATTAAAAAAGGATACAGCAAAAACGTAATTAATTATAGAGTCATCACGATAATTTTTCTTGTGGGATTTACCGTCGGGTTTCTAATTGCAAAGCTGATTTAAAACTCACTTCACTACTTTAGCGCTGAATATCATATCACCCTTCTCAACTCGGTAAACCACATCCATTCCTTCAATTACTTCACCAAATCGTGTATAATCGAAATCCAAATGAGTTTGGGGAGAAATTGTTATAAAGAATTGTGAGCCCTCAGTATTCCTACCAGCACTCGCCATTCCTACTGAACCTATACCATAGCCTATTGGCGAACTTTCCGTCAATAGTGTAAATTCCGGTCCTCCCCATCCATCTCCCCGAGGATCACCGCCCTGTATAACAAAATTTGTCACAACCCTGTGGAAAGTCAGCCCATTATAAAATCCTCTGTCCACAAGGTCTAAAAAAGCAGAAGTTGTGAAAGGAGCATAATAACCGTCACACTGTATAATAATTGTCCCTTTATCTGTCTCAATCTTTACAAGAGGCATCAGACCATGTTGAAATAGTTTAGATAATCCGGGCTGCTTTGATGAAATAAATTGTTCATCGGGATAGAAGCTTTCATCTACTTCATAGAGAGATTCTATGACTTCTTTAGATCTCTCTCTTACGGCGAGAAAATTACTGGTAAGAAAAGGTTTGATATGATCAAGTGCATCACTTGGTCGAATCTTCTCAATAGTTTTTAAAATTTCCAGAATTGCTTCCGCATTCAAATAGCCATCGATATTTTCCATTGCATTGTAGAGGACAGATATAATAGGTATAAAATCACCAACAGTATCATGCATTGCAGCTGCAGAAAGTGCAACTTTTGCAATATCTTTGCTTCTTAATCCAATTTTAATAAGAGTTAAAAGACTATCAAATTCCAGCTTATTTTCCAAGACTAGCTGCTTCGAAACGTTTAATAATCCGTCAAATGCTGGAGTTGATATCGAAGCTCTCCTGTTTTGTGATAATTCTCTTAAAACATCAATCGCATCTTTCTTTCCCCACTTAGAAAGTCCGGCGATTTCATATTCTAATAAGTAATCAGGAAGCGGAAATATTTCTACCCTTTTTAGAGATTCAAGGCCATACTTTGAGATTAAAAACTGTATTGCCGCACCCCTGATACGCTTTGAATGATTCTCAAGCAAACTATAAACAAATTGAAGCTGCTCCTCATTCAAATTTAACTCTACCGGGTAATTATCTAGTGCTGTGGCAATTACATGTGGATTTGAATCGTTAATAGCCTCAAACCAGAGTACATCACTTCCCGGAATATTTTTAAGTACTTTAGCTACCTCCACCCTTACATTCCAGTTTTCATCATGAACCATATTTCGAAATACTGAAAGTTTATTATTAAAATTTAAGTTTTTCAGTATACAAGGAATTCTCACTCTAACTTCCGGATCAGAACAAGAAGCCGCCTTTATCAACGAGTCTATGTAAGGCAAAAGAAATTGGGTCTGTTTTACTCTACTAAGTGCATCAGCAGCCCATCTTCTATTTATAAAATCACCCTCGTTTAAATTTGAAATAGAATATTTAACTCTACCGAAAGTAACAACTCCTCTATCAAAAAAATTGACTAAAGAGGGAAGAAAAAGATTAGCCGATTCACAATCATCACAATTGTAAACCAAATATATAACGGTTTCAATATCACCTATATTACCTAATGATATCAAAATCTGCTTTCTTACATTGTAATCTTTTTCATACTTTAGGACCTCCATCAAAAGTCTGTGGGAGTTCGAACAATCTAACAATCCAAGTGAAAAAACAGCGCCCAATCGAACTAATGGTGAATTATCATTTAATAAACTTACCATTTGGGGTACAATCAATGTGTCCATGCTATTTCCGGACGCTAAAGCCAATCTGAACCTTGTAGCTTCTGAAGAGGAAAGAAAATCATTAAATCTGGAATTAAGGTGTCTATTATTCTGAAGATAAAGTATCGTCTTCTCTTCTCGGGAAAAAGGTTCTTTTGAGCAAGAAAAGAAAAATAAAGAGATAATAATTAAACTAATAACATTGAAAGCTTTTATCTTTTTCAATCCTTCCAGAAAGTAGAGATATATGCTCCAGCACCAAGACCGCACATTGGAACAGATCCCTGGTAGTCAGTATTGTATTCATCGTAAAATTCAGGTATCAAACTAAAGTTCTGAGTTGCTTGATCATTAATCCAGCTGCGCAGTCTATATGCTTTATTGAAGTTTGTTACCTTTTTCAATGCTGAAATAACCCTTAAGTTAAAAAACACCCATTCTTGCCTGTCATACCAATCTTCATTTGCAATTCTACGATAGCCGCGCGGAGAGTTTTTCATACATAAATATTTATCAAATGCAGTGAGAGTTCCTTTACTTACTTTGTCTCGCGGATTAAAAATCCAATTAAGAGCTTCCACAGAAGAAATATCCATATATGATTCGACGTCCCGGTCTTCAAGATTTCCTTTCAAGGTATTTTCTTCCGGATCGAACAAATACTTTTCTACGTTAATTCTAATTTTATTCGCAAAATCCTCGTACCGGCCTGCTCGATCTTCATCATCAATCAAACGGGCTAACCAGGAAGCATCAACCAAACCACGATAAGCACATGCAGAAGTATAAGTATAATGTTTACCCGGAAGATGTTTCCGGTATGGCCCCGAATCAGACCTTATAAGTCCCGTTTCATCAACTAACGTCACCAGCACATCGGCAATCTGACGGGAGATTTTTGGCCAGTAATACTCTAAGAATTTTAAGTCCTCAGTAACTTCAATATAGTGACACAAGTTCCAGAGTGTTAAACCAAAACCATTAATCTCAATATTAGGTCCATTTTCATTACGGTATGAATTTTCAACACCATTGCCGAAATATTGAGATACTGAAACAGCGTAATCTTGTCCAATACCATGATCTTCACCATACCACATGAAATGTTTATACTGCCCATTAAGGCTATTCATAATAGACTGCAAAGCTGCAAGCGCCTCTTCTATATGACCAGTATATAACAGCGCGTTAATAGAATGGGCTTGATCTCGCACCCGGCTCATATTATATCCAGATGGTGGAAGAGATGCAATGATTTGACCACGAGTTGGGAATTCTTCTCTACACTGCCCCATCTTTAATATAGCCAGAGACTGAAGATACAATCTTCTCCCATTTGGAACTGTTATGTCCGGTACTAAAGTACATTCATGCCAGTTCCGCCACCAATTTATCTCCTCAATAAGTGCAGAAAATCCGGGATGTCTATTTTTAAACTTTCTCAAAAACACATAAGAATTGGGAGACTTATCATAGTAGAGAAAAACGGTGAGCCATTTGCCTTTTAAGGGAATTTCCCCATATAAGGCAGAAAGTAACAATAGAGATGCAAGAATTGTCTTAATAAATTTCATATAATAAATATCACATCAATTATTTAAAATTTCAATCACATTAGACAGATTTACCCAGATAATTTTACTCATTCTTAAAATTCCATACCTATTTTGGAAATAACTTGTCTTTTACACTGGCAATAGCAATAACATATTTAATACCCGAAATTTTTGCTTGATGAGCCCAGGGATCTTGAGCTTTAACTTTTGGTTGAACGGGGCACTGTTGCTTTTCAGTTCCCTGAGTATTCGAAGATGTTTTATTCATAATAATTTCCTCATACTTTCAAGTAATAATTGATTTATCTCTTCTGCTCTGAACTTTGCTCACCTTTTTCAAGACCTCATATAAAAATCTACTACGTAATTTCTCCAATACTTCCTTCAAGTTCAAGCAACTTCCTCTTTAGTTCTATCCCTCCAGCAAAGCCCGTTAATTTACCATTTGAACCAATAACACGATGACAGGGAATAATAATCGGTAAAGGATTACGTTTCAGTGCTCCTCCGACTGCCCTTGTCGCTTTCGGTTTTCCCATCCATTTAGCAATTTCCATATAGGAAGCTACCTTCCCAAATGGTATAAGCCATGTCCAATACAGAACCTGAAGTGAAAATAATGAAGAAATCAAAGTTGTATCAATTTCAGGGTGTTGAAAAGCCCTTCCTTCATTAAAATATCTTTTAAGGTCAGACAATAGTTTGACTCCAAATGAAGGTAATTGAGCACCAACAATCTTCAGTCCCTTTGCTCTGACCCTATTTTCAGCTTTTCTAAAATGATTCTTTATTATACTTACTGACAAAACACCTTTTTCACTGCAAATAATTTGAAAATCCACATCTGCCTTGCTAATTTCTACGAAAACCTTCCTTGGAGAAATATTTGATTTGATTACAAATCCCGCTTCTGACATACATTCTCTTAAAAGATTCTGGCATCTCGAACAACTTCTCCAATGCTCAAAATAACTAATTTCTTCAGAAAGT
>DAOUYY010000145.1 GCA_030665885.1 Fidelibacterota bacterium | reverse complement strand
TATATTCTGCACCATTATTTGTTAATGTGAAAGTGACTTAAGTGACTAAAGTTAAAAGTGACAAAAGTGCCTAAAGTTTAAAGGGTCACAAAGTAATCATGATTTTTAATTCTTAATTTTTAATTGGTTTAGTGACTTAGTGCCTTTGTGGTATCCCGACTAGTCGGGAATGAATAATCCAGATTAGTAAGACAAGAAAAGGAGTTTTAGATGTTAGAAAAAGTAAAAAAAGACAATGTTGAATTCATCAGCCTGCAGTTTTTCGATTTAGTAGGTGTTCCTAAAGAGGTAGTTATACCCTCAGAGGAATTGAATGATGCAATAACCAATGGGATTTGGTTTGACGGTTCTTCGATAGAAGGTTTTGCTCGTATTCATGAAAGTGATCTATTTTTAAAACCCGATATATCAACATATTCTCTTGTACCGTGGTTAAAAGAAAACGGTAAAACAGCAAGAGTAATATGTGATATTTATAAATCTGACGGGGAACCATTTAGAGATGATCCACGGTATATACTAAAAAATATAATCAATGAAACTCGTAAAAAGGGATATCAATTTAATGTCGGACCGGAGCTTGAATTTTACTTATTCAGGCAGGATGGTACTTCAAAAACCAACCCAATAGATTCTGGAAGCTATTTTGACTTAACATCTTACGAAGGATATAAAGTTATAAAGGAAATTATTAACGCACTCAGAAGTTTTGGAATTAATGTCGAAACTTCTCACCATGAAGTAGGGAAGGGACAGTACGAAATTGATTTCAATTATGGTTTGGCATTAGAAACTGCTGATAAACTACTTACATTAAAATATACAATTAAAAAAATAGCACAAATGTATGATTTGCGAGCTACTTTTATGCCCAAACCAATAAAAGGGTTTGCCGGTTCCGGTATGCATACTCATCAAAGTCTGTTCGATATTAAGACAGGGAAGAACCTTTTCTATGATGGAAATAATAGATACAGATTATCAAAAATCGCTAATAATTTTATTGCCGGTCAATTAAAGCATATTAAAGCGATGTGTGCAATTCTCTGTCCGACTGTCAATTCTTACAAAAGATTAGTAACCGGATACGAAGCACCTGTATATATTACATGGGCGAGTATGAACAGAACAACTTTAATAAGAATACCGAATTGGTTTAAACAAAAGACAATCTCCGCTAGAATGGAATTGAGATGTCCCGACCCTACCTGCAATCCATATTTGGCGTTTGCAGTAATGCTTAAAGCAGGACTTGAAGGTATAGATAAAAAACTTCAACCACCTGAACCAATTGAAGAAAATATTTTTGAGTTTGATCCAAGAAGTTTAGTGAAAAGGAACATTGATACTTTACCAACTTCTTTATCTGACGCTTTAAATGAATTGAAAAAGGATAAAATTGTTCAGGGTACTTTAGGAAAGCATTTATACGAAAAATACATTAAAATAAAAACTCAAGAGGTAAACGAATATAAACAGCAAGTGACCTCATGGGAGATTGATAGATATTTAGATGTTTTTTAATTTTACAGCATTAAAGTATTCTAGAATACTCTAAAACTCAAACATAAGTTCCTTTTACCCAAAGTTGTACATCCGTATAGTTGCTCAAAAACTTAAAGTATAACTTTAGATAAGTTAATCTACTTACGCTTATACTAATTGAAATACAAATCTTAGTTTTTTTTATTTACTTAAATCATGTATTAGTCAGCGCATAGAAAATAATCTGTGAAAAATTGTTATTTTCTGTTTTTATGAATTATTTAAATTTGACTTTCAGATCAGGTTTGGTTACGTTTGAAAGTAAGTGGAAACCACTAAAAGATATATTGCTTATATTCAACAAACGATGACGGAGGTATAAAAAAGATGAAGATTCTTCATACAGCAGACGTACATATAAAGGAATTCGAAGATGAGCGATGGCTGACTCTTCAGAAAATAATTGAAGTAGGAAAGGAGCAAAACATTGAAATTTTGGCAATAAGCGGCGACTTATTTGACAAAGATATAGATGCTGAAATTTTGCGTCCAAAAATACGTGATCTGTTCTCAAATAATCCGTTTAAAATCATAATAATTCCTGGAAATCACGATAGTGAATCTTATGCCAGCGATATGTATTTTGGCGAGGATGCAATCGTTTTAACTGATTTATATGCCCCTTATGAATCTGAAGATGTTGTTATCTGGGGAATGCCTTTTGAGCCCATAGATTCAGAGAGAGTACTTACTAAACTTCACTCACTGAGAGATAAATTAAATTCTAAAAAGAAAAATATTTTGCTATATCACGGCGAATTACTCGATGCTTTCTTTTCAAGAAAGGATTTCGGTGATGAGGGGGAAGAACAATATATGCCCGTAAAACTTTCGTACTTTAAAGACCTTAAGGTAGATTACATTCTCTCCGGCCATTTTCATTCAAATTTTGATATCAGAATGCTGGAAAATGGAGGGTATTTTGTTTATCCAGGATCGCCTATCTCAATAACCAAAAGAGAAACCGGACAGCGAAAAGTAAATATTTTTAAAGTTGGAGAGCCACCAAAAGAATATACTCTCGATACTCCTCATTTTGAAGAGATAGTTATAGAACTAGATCCATTTTTAGAAGAGAATCCGGTTGATATGATAAAAGAACGTTTTGATAACATTAATCCTACGTCCAAAATTATCCTGACAGTAAAGGGATATATCAACAGCGAAAAAATTAATATGGGTGAACAGGAACTTCATGAGGAAATAAAAAAAATATTAAAAGGAAAATATGTAGAAGAGCATCCCGAATTCCATGATATTCAAAATATTCTTGAAGATGATCTTTTCAAAAGTTTCAAGGGCAAAATTGAACGAACCGGATTTATTGAAGAAAAGAAAAAACAGATGATTAACATAGCTATAAAAGCCCTGATGGGAGCAAAATCATGAAGATAAAAGAATTTTCTATACGACGTTATGGGCCATTGCCTGATTCCGGTAATATTTCTCTTCAAAATTTCAATCTATTTTTTGGCAACAATGAGGATGGGAAGACTTTAACTATCGATGCGCTTGTTAAGTTATTACTCGGCAAATATATAAAAGATTTTGAGCATATAAATCGAGTGGATGAAACACCAGATGGTCATGTTATTATTAAAGATGAAACTGAAAGTGAAGTCAAACTTCCAGAAAAGGGAAATATAACATCAGTAGTAGATTTATCACCATCTGAATGTCGAAATATTTTTGTGATAAGAAATAGTGATCTATCAATTGCTAATGAAGCAAATTTTTATACAAAAATAACTGACCGCCTTACAGGTTTAAGAACGGAAGAAATTAAAAACATCAAAGATGAATTAAAAGATATCGGAAAACTAACACCTTCCGGCAGTTATCGTGATGATGTTAAAAGTAACAAGTTGAAATCGAGAATAGATAGTATAAGACAATTAATTAATAAAATAGAGAACATACCTGAAGAGATTGACATTGATGAACTGGACATGATTGAAGAAGAATCTTTAAAATGCAGTGAGGGAATAAACAGTATAATCTCTGAAATTGATGATTTAGAAGACTCCAGGAACAGGGAAAAATATGAGAAGGGAAAGGAGGCGTTAGATAAACTCAAAGATTCTGTAAAAAGACTAAAAGAGTTGAAAGATTATAATGAAGAAGATGCACAATTGTGGGGATATTGTAAAGAAGATATCGAAAAGTACAAAGAAGAAAAGCAAAAGCTTTTATCAGAACAGAAAGAGAATGAAGAAGAACTCAAAAAGATAACCGCCAAGTCAAAGGAAAAGAAAAGAGATTTTCAGGTTTTGAATGATAGGAAAAATGTTATAGATAATGATGTTAAGCCGGAATTACGGAATTACGAAAAAGAGAAAATAGAGATAACAAAAAATGAAAAGAAAAGTAAATCATTTTCCTTTTTGAGAATATCATCTGTAATTCTACTAACACTGTCACTAATTGGAACAATAATTAAACCATCATTGACCTTTATTGTTCTAATAATTCTCTTTTCGATCCTATTTTTAATTTCACTTTACCCTATATTTGTACTTTCAAAAAAGAGATCTCAACTCGGTGGTTTATTTGAAAAAATCAGGTTAATTCTATCAAAATACAACTTGAGTTCGGAAACTTTCGAAAATATGCTTTCGAGTATTCAAATATTTGATGAGGAATTCCTAAAACAATCTGAAGAAATACAGGAATTAAAAAGAGGAGAGGATACTCTTAAGCAAAAAATTATAACTATAAAAGACAGGTTGATTCCCGAAAAAGAACAAAAGATCAAAACCGCCAAGGAGAAAATAGATCGGATAAAGAAAAAGTCAGGAGAAGATATTCTAAAAGGTTATACCAAAAAAGTAAAAATAAGAAATAATGAGGAAAAAACAATTTCAAAACAAAGTGGTGTTTTAAAAAGCATTGTTGGAGAAAGTGAAGGTACAATAGAAAAAAATATCACTTTTTGGGAAATAGAACTCGCGGAATTGGAAGATTATAAAGACAAGGCTATGGGAATTGTATATAATAAAAAGAAGGTAGAAAAATTGAAAGAGGAAAAGTCACAAATTGAAGATGAACTGGAACAAATGATTGACCGTAAGAAAATCTATCGAAGGAAACTGGAAGAAATTGAAAGAGAGACAAATAATCTTTTACTACTGGAATCAGATTTCTTGCACTGCAGGGCATCAGTGGATTTACAGGGAGTTAAAACCAAATTGCAAGACTTTTTAAATGAAAATGAAAATATTAGGGATAATGTTTTAGAGACAATAAAAATTTTCGATGAAATTGAATCCGAAGAAAAAGAAAAGGTATCTGAACTTTTCGGCGAGGATAGTTCAATTTCAAAATATTTCAGCAATATAACTAACGGACTTTATGAGAATGTATTTTTCAGCCAGGAAACCGGTAAAATTGAAGTTATACGCAAAGATGGTAAAATATTAGAAGTGGAGAAATTATCTGGCGGAGCCTTTGATCAATTATATCTCTCCATTCGACTTGCACTTGGTGAAAAACTTTTAAAGGGCAATAAAGGTTTCTTCATAATGGATGATCCATTCGTAAAATCAGATGAGATCAGATTGAAAAGACAAATTAAAATGCTGATGAATATCAGTAAAATGGGATGGCAGATACTTTATTTTAGTGCTAAGGGTGAGGTTAGAAATACTTTAAAAAGTTATTTTGAAAATAAAGCAATTAATTTTATTGAAATAGATGGAATATGTTTATAATATCTCAGTAGAGAAAAACTTTAGAATGGAGTTTAATTAATGCCTCTCAGTGAAGCAGATACAAAAGCAAAACTTATTGATCCTGCATTGCATGGATGCGGATGGACAGAGGATCTCATTAGAAGAGAAGAAACTGAAAAAGGTATCGATATTATAGATGGAAAACTGGCAAACGGTGCTGTTCTCCTATTTGGAAAGAATCCTCAAAAACACTTTATCAATCTTTGCATTAGAATAGGTCGCTTCAAAACAGAAACCACTATAATTGATGATAAATGGGTTAAAGGAAATCTTTTTCAGCAATTTAAAGAAACTATAAAAATCATAAAACAATTCATAAGTGTACGCTACGAGATAAAAGGAATAGAACGACAAGATATCTGGGATTATCCTATTCCTGCCATCCGTGAAGCTCTGCTGAATGCACTTACTCACAGAGATTACTTTAATATAGCAAATTTCATTGTAATCAAAGTATATGATGACCATATCTGGTTTTCCAATCCGGGTGGACTTCCTGAAGGCATAACAATTGAACAACTGAAAGAACCACACCAGTCATATCTGCGAAATCCATTGATTGCAAAAGTTTTCTATCTTGCAGGTTTTATTGAACAATATGGCAGCGGGACAGTGAGAATGGTTAATTGGATGAAGGAAGCAGCATTACCGGAACCGGAATATAAAGAAGAAATGGGTGGATTTTCTGTTTATTTTCACAAAGATATTTATACTGAAGAATATTTAAGAAAAAAGGAATTGAATGAAAGGCAGGTAAAAGCAGTTATGTATGTTAAAAAGAAAGGCAAGATAACGAATAAGGAGTACCAGGAGATAAATATTTGTTCAAGAAATACAGCCACGAATGACTTAAGGATTTTAGTTGAGAAAGAAGTATTGAAAGAAAGTGGAAAAAAGGGAGCAGGGGCCTATTATGTTATTGAACAATAATTGCTTTAATTGCATATCTATTGCACAACAATTGCACAACCGGAGAAAAAAGGAAGAAAGTATGAATTACAATAACAGACATTTATCGGACTTAGCGGACATATTGCGAGCATTTATAGGATATAACTATTGGCATTTACTTGGCAATTTTGGCGAATATTTGGCTTTTTTCAAAAGGTTGGTAAGACTGGAAGAAAGACCGAATACATTATATCCCGACACAAACCCGACAAACACGACATTAACCCGACAATTACCCCATAAATGCCTTAGAAACGACTCAAAAGACGAAAGGGGCAATAAAGGGGCACCAAAGGAGCAAAAGACTCATTAATGACGCAATTAACCAATTTAAAGGAATTTATGAACAGTAAAATATTTTGTAAATCTGGAGTAA
>DAOUYY010000233.1 GCA_030665885.1 Fidelibacterota bacterium | reverse complement strand
AAGATTCATTCATCAGACTTCCATGAAAAAAATACTAAAAACACTACACCAACTCAGCTAGTAATTGATCATGCATATAACAAGGCAAGTATAGTAGCACCTTTTTATAAAAATTCATGGATAATTGGCGCAGATACAATTGTTGTCAAAGGAAATACTATCTTGGGAAAACCAAAGGACAAAAGTGATGCTATAAAAATGCTTCATACCTTGAGTGGAGTAACACATAGTGTTTACACTGGCTATTGTATTATAAATTCTTCAAATAAGCGTTACTTAAAAAACTGCGTAAGAACAGATGTCACATTTATGAAGCTCTTAGATGAAATGATAGAATACTATGTAGCCAATTTTAACCCGTATGATAAAGCAGGTTCTTATGCAATACAGGATTTCAGCGCAGTCTTTGTGAAAGAAATCAAAGGTTGTTTTTATAATGTAGTAGGATTTCCACTGACGACATTTTATAATCAGATTATTAAAGAACTCTATACCTGTCTCTGAAAACTTTTTACTGATTATTAATATAGATAATTGCCACTTAAAGACACTATTGAACAGCTACCGGTAATAACAGCGCATCTATTATAAGAGCAAATTCAGCAACCAGTTAAGCTGATGAAATCCTTATATATCTTTAACATGAGTTAATAAAAATTCCCTTAATATATTGTAATCATGATATTTTGCACCAATTTCAAAATTTCTATCTAATAGTATATTTGTTTCCTTAGATGTTAGCACTTTAATTGACTCAATAGCAGCCTTATTTACTTTAGAAACATCAATTTCTAATAGATTATTTACACCATTGCTACGAATTTTATTGCCAAGAGAAATTAAAAAATATCCCTCTTTTTTGATATCTGATATAAATACTGGATATTCAAATAACACAATTGGTTTTTTGGCAAAAATTGCCTCAATAAATTGATTGCCCCAACCTTCAAATATACTTGGATAAGTAATGAGGTCGGAAAATACATATACATCCCACAATGAGTAAATCTTTTTTTCGCTATAATTTCGTTCAGCACCAACAAGTGGATTGATAAACTTAGCTTTAATTTTTGCTGTAGTTATTTTATCCTCGAGATTCTTAAGATACTGTTTATCAAATTCTTCAGCATATCCAGCCAGTATTAAAACTATATTACTATCATTGGTGATTGTTTTACCATTGTATAATGTTTTTCCGATCAGCTTATCTTTATGCTTTTCTAATTCCCTGACAAATTGAACTGTTAATTCTATACCTTTGCGTTTAACAATTCTCGTTGCCTGTAAAATTACAAGATCATTTGGTTTTACTCCGATAGTTTGAAGAAGATCAGAATTATATTCGTCAGGAGTCCAGAATTTTTGTTTAAAATCAAAAACATCCGGAATTACAACCGCGCTAATACCTTTTCTCCGCTTTAGTTCAGCCTGTGCCAGGGAATTAATGCACACATGTATGATATTATCTATTTGGAGCGGAGGAACGTAAGTTTCCAGATAGTCGGCTACCTCCTCATTTACAGGCTTTAAATAATCTTTTCTTCCCCAGTAAAAATCATGATGAGTTGCAATAACCGGAATATTTAGTTTCCGAGCTATTCTTGCAAATGCAGATGCGGCGCTAATATGTAGTCCCAGTGAAAACATATTATGCAAAAATATTACATCGAATTTCTCCTTATGATGATAAGCTAAAAACGCCTTCTCAATCCGTTTTGAGACTTTATCAATCATAGCCATCAAATTTTTAGAATCAAGTGTTGCCTTATTAAAATTTTTAAAACAATTTTCTTTGATATCACGAATAGCCGGGGTGTCATACTCCAATTCATCAATGATAAAATCAGCGCCTCTTTGCCTGGGTCCGGATACATATTTTACTTTATATCCCATTTCCTCAAGAATGTGACGCCGTTTTTCAATTTCCAATGAAACGCCATCCGTCATGCCCACCCTATAATGAACAAAAACTACCTTTTTTCTTTTCATATCCACATTCTCATATTCTAAATCTTCGTCTTCAATATAAAATTTCTACATTTTGTCTATAAACAAGTTTCAAAATACAGCCGGTAAATTACTACTGTTTCACTTTTATTAGTAAAAATATCCATTATCGAAATCATATTTTCTTTTAATACTTCAATTATTTTTTTGAAGATATCCATAGCATAAAATAATAGTGTAGTACGGCAATATGAAGTTTTCCATTTGATTACTCCTCAAGTTTGTTCACCAGATAATCGCGCCTATTATGAAAGGCCTCTGCCTGTGCGAGTATTTCCAACTCCGTTTGCTCATTACTCCATTCCCATGTTTTATTCATAAAAGTCAGAGTTCTTCCGAAATAAAGTCCCTTTAATGACTCTACAAGTTCGTTGTTGCGGTCACTGGCTGACTTGAAGGCAGCGACCATATCGTAAATGATTGTTACCCACTGGTCAGTATTGATCTCAATTCCCTTACTGGATAACATGTGACTTAGATCAGCATATATGCATGGTGAAAGCACTCTCTCCAGGATTTCTTTGTACTGGTCAAAATTGTCTCTCGCCTGTTTTTCTATTGCGCTTCTATCAATTGTTAGCTCTTGCGGTGGTTCCATGTGTCTGAGTCCAAATAGTGCCGGTTGTTCAATGACTGTCGCCTCTTTCCATGTTTCGTAGTTACTGATTATGGTCAGAAACATTGTACTAACAACCTGTGTGAACATAGCCCCGAGCTTTGGTGCACTCGGTTTGTGACGCTTTGTACCAAGCCCTGTCTCACACATCTTGAATCCCCCGAGAATTGCATTCATTGTCATAAAGATATCTATCCCATATTCTTTGGTGGTTCTATGCCACAGCTGGCTAACCAGGTATTTCACGAACCTTTCAGACATTGAAAAATCGCCACCTATCGGCTGACGGACATTATGGCAGAAAAGGCCGTAAATCAATGGATAACAGATATTGTTTGTAATAGTTCCATCGTACTTGTGTCTTGAGTATAAAGGGTTAACAAAGTCATAATCATTAAGGATCGGATCAATGAAATATTTGACCCATTCCGGAGTAATACTCATTAGGTCGGCATCTACACAGACCAGCACTTCTGCGTCGAGTTCAAGCATTTTCCTGAATATATTCTCAAAGTTGTAGCCCTTTCCTAAGATACCGGGTGGAGTCGTAATATAAATCTTGGGAACCTCTGTCACAGTACCCAGAAAAACCTCCTCAGTCCCATCCGGTGAATGGTTATCACAGTTGATAATTACTGAAGTTTTGTCTCGGTAGTACTTCTTCAGTCCCCTGCTTAACTGTTGTGTAGGATAAGCAATACTGTCTGCTTCCTGGTATGAGGCTAATCCAACTACAATTTCTGCGCTCGTTACGTTGTGTGGGTTGTTTTCTCTTTCAAACATTCCTTTTCCCCTATCTTTTTAATACTTGTTGCCTGCCCGTGTGTGAAGCTTTATGTCTAACTTTCTGGTTGCTATAACGCTTACAGTTTATTATGAACATTATATTGGTTTTGTTAAAAATTTCTTTTTTAACTTTGATACACTCGTAAAAAGTAATGGCTTAATATTTCTGGATTAATGGTAATATACAAGCCTATTTTCCGATC
>DAOUYY010000152.1 GCA_030665885.1 Fidelibacterota bacterium | reverse complement strand
CATCTTCAGTAATCATTACAGTGGTGGGAATGCCAGTCGGTTTGGTATATTTTCGATATTTTATGGAATTTATGGAAGTTATTGGCATCACTTTTTAGGAGAAAGAGAAGGACCGATTCTAATTTCTTCTTTGAAAGAGCTAGGATATGACTTTAAGATACTTGCCAGCTCTCCGCTGACTTTTCCGGAGTTCCGAAAAACCTGTTTCGTAGAAATAACTGAATATATTGAGGATAAATTGGATGGCTCCAATGCTATAGAACGCGATCAACAGCAGGTTTTCCGATATCATACGTGGATAGATTCACGGGATTCAGATAAGCCATTTTTTACTGTTTTCTTTTTAGATGCACCTCACGCACCTTATAGTTATCCCGATAATTTTGCAAAATTTACACCAGCTGTTAAGGATTTAAATTTTATAAGGCTAGATAAAAGGAAAAATGCGTTACCATATTTAAATGATTACAAAAATGCTATTTATTTTGATGACTGGGTTACAGGGAAAATTTTGAATGTGTTGAAAGAAAGAAGGCTTTTGGATTCTACAATCGTTTTTATTTCGGGGGATCATGGTCAGGAATTCTGGGAACGGGGATTCTGGGGACATAATGGAGCATTCTCTCCTGAGCAGGTGAAAGTACCAATGATCGTGCATTTGCCCGGTGAAAGCGGAAGAACAATAGAGTGGATAACAAGCCACTACGATATCCCCTCTACTATTCTAAGTCTTTTAGGTTGCAACACCCCGGTAGAAAACTATTCTTTAGGATACCCACTATTTTCTGATGAAAAACGTTCGGAATATATAGTCTCAGTAGGATGGGATGAATGTGCTGTTATCGATTCTTCAATAGCACTTGTTTTTTCAACTGAATCCTACAACATTTCAAAGTTTGAAGTACGGGACAAAGATTATAAAATTATTTCAGAAACTGATCCCTATTTAAAATCAAGGATTTCAACTTTGACAGAAGTGATATTAAATATGTCTAAATTTCTTAAATGAGTTAGTTAAAATGCTACTTTCAAAGGCTTCATTTATAGAATAAACAGAATCAAATCCCGGAAATTAAATATCCTACTGAAATCATTAACATAAAGACAGCATAAATCCTCATGTCCCTATCTTTAAATTCTATAAACCATTTATAAGTTTCTTTTAAACGCTTCGAAGAAATGAGATAAAATATTCCATCTATGAAAAGCATAAACCCTGCTAAATAAACAAACCATTTAAGTTTTGAACTGTGACGGAAATATAAAGTGCCAAGTCCCAATACTATCTCTAATATCCCTGGTAAAAAAAAGAGGTCTTTATCTATTACCAGTTTCATTATTTTCCTAATAATAGAAGGTCGAAAAAATGTTACAGATGCTGATAAAAAAAAGAAAAATGCAATGATAATGTAAAACAGGGTCATCTTTTAAAATCTCCTTATACTAATCAGACTAAATCTTCTTCACTGTTTAAAACACAAATATTTATTAATATCCAATATAGCTTCATATCATACGGATTTACATCCAATCTCTCTATGAACTGTAAAAGCACAACCTAAGTAAAATCCTTCCCCAATAATCCTTTTTGTTCATTTCATATTAGCATTTATTAGCGGTTCATCTACCTATTAAATCTACAATTCTACGAATCACCGGCAGTTTAGCACTTATCGCTCCACTGGGGCAAATCTCCTGACAACAAAAACACCGAATACACAAATTGTAATTATATCTCGGAAAGGAATTCCCATTTCCATCAGATATATAAAGCGCTTTCGGCTCCACCGGGCATTGATCAATACAAAAACCACATCTATCGCACTTATTAGAATCAATAACAGGTTTATTAGAAATCAGATTTTTTAAAAACCTATATTTCCACGCTCTGTTTGAATCAAGCTCCGGACCTCGCTGCATTTAAAATCAGGAGCAAAAAAATTGCTAATATCATCACCTAAAATTTCTATATCTTCAAGACACATTTTACCAAGCCCAAATTTCTCACCATACAAATTTGTAAGAACCCTTTCAGGTTTGACATTCAATATTTTACACGCAACCGTATCAATTGCTACAGGATCATCGGAAAACATTAACAGATTCAGCTGATATGGCTTTCCACTACCCGGTCCATTCCCTTCCATTGCTTGAACTGCATCCATTATATAGAAACGAGGCTTCAAAAAGAGATTCAAATCAACCAACATTTTTGAAAAATCCTCTACTGCTGGCAACTTCACATGGAATTCCGCTTTTAAAAATCCTGGAATACATCCAAATTGGTTTTTAACAGCACCTGTTATTCTTGTCAGATTATGCGTTTTGAGTTTTGGTAAGCTGATAAAACCATCGGAATTTAATATCCCATTCGCTATCGTAAATTGCTTGTTCTGATGTCCTTGTGAAAAGGATCGTATTTCTCCCCTTTGAAAATCCGCTATCGGAATATTTAATTCTCGAGCAACAGCTGCAACACCCGCCTTTTCTGCAACTTTTAAAGGACTCTGACGCCCCGGTGAATCTCCATAAAGCAGATTGACACCCGCTTCAAAACAGATTTCGGCAACTGCTCTAAATACTTCAGGATGAGTTGTAACACAATCTTCAGGTGGTTTTCCACTCAGAAAATTTGGCTTGAGTAAAATCCTCTCCTCTTTTTGAACAAATTTATCAACCCCACCAAGAAGAGAAATACCCTGTCTTACCGCTAAAGATACTTCTTCTCTTTCATAGGATTGACATTTTATAAGAACAACTTTTGATTTCATAGTTCTGTTTCCGAAGCAGAGTTTTGGGCTACTAATTTCTTTTTTCCCAAGCGGAGTTTCCACAAAGGAATCACTTAGAGACGGTTACGAATAAGCATAAAACCGTACCGCTTTCATTCTATTTCAATGTAATTGGATTGCGAACCAGAGGTTTCCCATTGGGATCTTCCGTAGGAATCCTCCGTGATCTTTGAGGCGGGCTACGATTCTCTTCTCTTTCCTTCAATAATAAGAACAAACTCGCCTCTTGGTTTGACCTCAGTAAAATATTGAATTAAATCGGATAATCTTCCCCGTTTAAATTCCTCGTGTATTTTAGTCATTTCCCGTCCAACTATACATCTTCGATCCCCAAACACTTTAAGAAAATCCTCCAGTGTTTTCAAGATTCGGTAAGGGCTTTCAAAAAACACAAGAGTTCTGCGATCATTTTGTAGTTCTTGAAGCCTTTTTCTCCTTCCTTTTTTCTTCGGTAAAAAGCCTTCAAAACTGAATCTATCAGTTGAAAATCCAGATGCAACGAATGCTGCTAAAACAGATGAGGCACCTGGAATCGGCACTACTGAAACCCCGTTTTCAATAGCTTTTGTGATTAATCTATACCCTGGATCACTAACTGCCGGTGTACCTGCATTGGATATAAGAGCAATATTCTCTCCTGCTTTCAAGCGACTTAAAAGTTCATTACTCCTACGCTCCTCGATTTCTTCATAATAACTAATTCTCTTTGTCTGCACAGAATATTTCTTTAAAAGAATGGAAGCATGCCTTGTATCCTCAACTGCAATAAGATCTACCTTTTTCAGAATTTCCACTGCTCTATATGTAATATCTCCAAGGTTTCCAATTGGAGTAGAAACTATATATAAAGTACCCGCATCCATAATAGCCTAAATTTATGATACTAAAGAAACAAAGGACAGGTAAACTTCCTGTCCTCTGTCATAACTCCGGAATGTACCGTAACCCCCAAAGCATTTTTAAATCTATGGCATTATAACGGTTTGTGTAAAATTTAGTTACGAGGTTATCAGAATTCTAATAACCTATCCGTACACAGTAAAGTTAATAAAATTCTATTTACTTTCACAATTCGCTCATGATCAATTAATTTTATACTTTGTTATATGTTGGTCTCCTTTCTTCAATCTCTTTTTTGAATATCTAACAAGGAGCACCGATTTTTGATTTTTGTCCCGAGTTACTCGGGATTGATTAATGATTTTACGTCTCTAAATTCTTTTGCGCTGTTTAAACACTCTTTATCCCGAAAATTCGGGAAAATTAATTCGTCATTTTCTTTCAATACTTTTTGTATTTTCTTTTCTGATTTGCAAAGTCTTGTTCGGTTCAATCCGTTAAATGTGAAACAATCAGGCAACTGCCCGATTATTTAACGGGGTAAACGATTTCCTACTCTTGTATTCGGCAATTCATTCGCTATCTCAATAATCAATACCGAAAAGTTAATTAGTCATTCTTCTAAATCAAATTTATTCATTTGTCTTTTACTTCTTAAATCAAAAATCGTTAATCCTTGTTCATAAATCAATTTAAGATTCTCATTAATTTATCCTGACTTAAATATAACTATTATGCTTATACTTTTCTTAGTCTATATCAAATGAAATTCCCTGAGCTAATGGAAGTTCTTTGCCCCAATTAATTGTATTTGTCTGTCTTCTCATGTAGGTTTTCCATGCATCGGAACCGGACTCCCTGCCTCCGCCAGTTTCCTTCTCACCGCCGAATGCACCACCGATTTCAGCACCTGAAGTACCAATATTTACATTTGCAATACCACAATCAGAACCTATATGCGAAAGAAATTGCTCCTGGTAGTGCATAGATGATGTAAATACTGCAGAACTGAGTCCTTGAGGGACATCGTTGTGAATTTCAATCGCTTCGTCAAAATCATTATATTCAATGATATAAAGAATAGGAGCAAATGTTTCTTCCTGAACTATCGGAAAATCATTTTTTACTTCCATGATGGTTGGCTCTACATAAAATCCGTTTTCCAGACCATTAATTGTTTTGATATTTCCACCATAAAGAAGTTTTCCGCCGGATCTCTTAACCTCCTCAATAGCATTCATCATCAATTCTATAGCCATTTTATCAATTACCGGTCCCATAAGAATGTCATCGTTTAGCGGATTACCAATCTTTACCTGTCCATACGCTTTTACAAGAGTGCTAACAAATTTCTCCTTAACTGATTTCTGGATAATTATTCTTCTGGTCGTTGTACATCTTTGCCCTGCTGTACCAACAGCCCCGAACAAGGTCGCTCTTATTGCCATATCCATATCCGCATCCTCTGCGATGATAATAGCATTGTTGCCGCCCAGTTCCAGAATTGTTCTTCCAAGCCGCTTACCGACAGCTTCGCCAATTCTTTTTCCCATTACAGTACTACCTGTCATACTAATTAAAGGTACTCGCTTATCATTAATAAGTAGTTCACCAACTTCAGAGCCTTTACCAATAACCAGGTTAAAAACACCCTTAATGTCATATTTATCAACAACCGGTGCAATAATTTTCTGGACAGCGATCGCCGTAAGTGGTGTTTTGGAGCTGGGCTTCCATATATTTACATCTCCGCATATCGCAGCTATTAGCGCATTCCACGACCAAACTGCTACGGGAAAGTTAAACGAAGTGATAATACCAACTAAACCGTAAGGATGATACTGGTCATACATTCTATGTTTAGGACGTTCACTGTGCATTGTTGAACCGTAAAGCATACGGCTTTGAGCAACTGCAAAATCAGCAATATCGATCATTTCCTGAACTTCACCCATACCTTCCACTTTAATTTTACCCATTTCAAGTGTGACGAGTTTTCCAAGCGGCTCTTTGTACTTTCTTAAAATTTCTCCTATTTCTCTAACTACTTCTCCTCTTTTCGGAGCAGGCAGCATCTTCCATTTTTTAAAAGCTTCTTGTGCTTCTCTTATTAATAAATCATAGTCTTCTTTTGTTGCCTGAACAACTTTGGCTATCGGTTTTCCATCAATGGGTGAATAGCTTAAAAGTTCCTTACCTTTTGTTTTTATCCACCCATCACTATTTCCGAGTGTTGCACCATAGTTAACCTCTTTAATACCAAGTTCTTCCAAGAAATCATACAACATTGATTACTCCCCTCATTTTATATGTTAAAATATCTTGCAGATTAAAAAACATGCGATTATATGTAAACATCAATTACTTGCCCAAATTACCACACAACTGAATTTTAAAAATACTCCTATGAACGAAAATACGCTATTCTTCCTTAAATTGAAAATGTACAACTAACGGTAAATGATCAGAAGCAACAATAGTGTTTTCATTTCTAATAACATCAACCGAAATGGGTGCTAAAAGGTCATTAGAAAAAATGTAATCAATCCTCACTTGAGGATTTTCACTTGGAAAGGTATAACCGCCAGGTTCAAGAAAATATCCAATATCATAAAAGTAATAAGAAAATTCATGAATTCTCTGAAATGACGGCTCCATATTAAAATCACCGGCAATTATTATAGGTTCTTCAGTACCCCAATCGAGAATTACATTTAAGAGCTCCTTTGC
>DAOUYY010000014.1 GCA_030665885.1 Fidelibacterota bacterium | reverse complement strand
CTGGAGTAATTGACGAGTTCATCAGCATTATTGTATATCTCAATTAATGGATTCACACGAAAGCCCCACGAGGGCGAGGCTTTTAAAAATTCCGAATGAGTAGAAAATGAAATTCCCTCACAAGCTCCCATTGAATAGCAGAAAATGTTCAGAGGTCGCTTTACAGTAACTTTGGGGTCTAATTGGCGTAGTGAACCAGCGGCGGAGTTCCTGGGATTTGCAAATGGCGTTTTACCTTCTTTTAGTTGTTGTTGATTAAGTCGCTTGAAATCTTCGCGATCCATATATACTTCACCGCGAACCTCAATTAAATCCGGAATCGGAAGTTTATCTTTTCGCAGTGATAAAGGGATTGAACGAATTGTTTTCAAATTTTGCGTAATATCTTCACCGGTAATTCCATCGCCTCTGGTCGAACCGGAAATAAAAGTTCCATTTTCATAGACTAATTCGATTGCCAGACCATCAATTTTAGGTTCACACACAAATTGTACAATTTCTCCCGGAGGTAGACCTTTGTATATTCTTGCAACAAACTCCCTTATTTCGTTTTTATCCATTGCATTATCCAGACTGAGAAGGGGAATACGGTGTGTTATAGTATTAAATTCACTTAGTGGTTTTGCCCCAACTCGTTGGGTGGGTGAATCAGTAGTAATTAGCTCCGGATGCTCATTCTCTAAATTCTGAAGTTCCCGCATCAGGCGGTCATATTCGGCATCGCTGATAGTAGGATTATCGAGGATATAATAGTTATAATTAGCGGAATTAATCAACTCTCTGAGCTGATTAACTTTTCCTTTTAATTCCTTCATTAGTACTGAGCTGGACCTTTGGGAGAGCCTTCCGAAGGCTTCAGACCTTCGGAAGGTTATATATTTGCTAACTATTTTTTATCAGACTTACTTTCAAGCAGCGCGACAAGTGGCTTAACCAAATCAATAGGTAATGGAAAAATAATAGTTGAATTATTTTCAGTAGCAACTTCACGTAAAGTCTGGAGATAACGAAGCTGTACAGTAATAGGTTGTTTATTCATAATTTCAGCTGCATCTAATAGTTTTTGAGCTGCCTGAAATTCACCCTGGGCATTGATTATTTTGGCACGACGTTCACGTTCTGCTTCAGCCTGTTTTGCCATTGCCCGCTGCATATCAGAGGGTAAATCAACATGTTTGATCTCAACTTGTGATACTTTAATACCCCATGGATCAGTTGCCTGATCTAAAATAGTCTGGAGTTCTGTATTAATTTTATCTCGTTTGGATAGTAATTCATCTAACTCTGCCTGCCCGAGAATACTACGAAGAGTTGTCTGAGAGAGTTGAGAAGTAGCGTAATAATAATCCTCGACCTCTACAATTGCCTTTGAAGGATCTAGAACTCGAAAGTATACTACAGCATTGACTTTTACTGATACATTATCCCTTGTGATAATGTCTTGTTCGGGAACATCGTGAACAACAGTTCTCAAACTCACCCTAACCATTTTATCGACAAATGGGATGATAATAAATATTCCGGGTCCTCTGGCGGCTGACAGACGTCCTAATCGGAAGATCACACCACGTTCATATTCTTTAAGTATTTTAATGGCACTTGATAGGACGAGAAGGATGAGAATAACCACTGTTAGAATTGGAATTGACATAATAATCTCCTTGTTTTAAGTTAAAAATTTACAATTTACAGTTTTGTATTAAATTTTGAAATTTGGATTCTGATATTTGTTACCATAAAGGTTCTTTAGGGCATTTTTGAATTATGTTATTCACTATTCAGATAATTCATTGGTTTAGTCTGTCTCGGTATCTTTTTTTATAACTTTTAAGATCATTCTATTAATAGATTTTACAATTACTTCTGAATCTTTGGGAATTGGCGAATCGGATACTACCTTCCAATATTCTCCATGAACTTGAATGGATCCTTTTTTGTCGATGTCTGTAATTGCGACTCCGATTTCTCCTATGAGCCCCTCAGTGCCGGTAGATACTTGTTTCTTGTGAGTTTTATAAGCCAGTGATAGAGCGACAAGAAAGAATAAAGCGGTAAAAATTACTATTGGAATAATCACACTAAGCGAAATAGAAAATAATTCTTTTGGTGCTTTTGTGATATCGATCAACATCATAGAACCTAATATCATTGATATAATACCTCCAATTGTTAAAAGCCCGTAGCTTACAACTTGCATTTCTAAAATAAATAAAATGATACCAATAATTATAAGCGCAAGACCTGCATAATTAATCGGGAGAACCTGTAAAGAGAAGAATGCAAGGATCAGGAAAATTCCACCTAATACACCGGGAAAGATAGCACCGGGACTTCTGATTTCAAAGAATATCCCGTAAAATCCGAGTATTAGAAGCATATATGCGATAGTTGGATCACTAATTACATTAAGTATTTTATGGTGAAATCTCATTGGTTTGAATTTTATTTCTGCGTTGCTGGTGTTTAAGACTTTTTCGCCTGAGGGGAGTTTTGCAGTCTTTCCATCTAAGTAATTAAGAAGTTCGTCCAGATTATCTACTACCACGTCAACTATATTTTTCTCTACGGCTTCTGTTTCAGTTATTGAGACACTTTTCCTAACTGCTTCTTCAACCCACTCTTCGTTGCGACCTCTTTCATGGGCAAGGCTGCGAATATATGCAACTGCATCGTTTGTTACTTTTTCCATCATTGTTGCGGTGCTTGCAGAATCTGGTTTGTCCCCAAACAGTCCACCCCCTCCGAGATTAACAGGATGTGCCGCACCAATATTTGTTCCGGGGCACATTGCAGCAAAATGAGCAGCAACGGTAATAAATACACCGGCAGAAGCTGATTGAGCTCCCCTGGGGTGTATGTATACAATAATCGGCACTTCTGAATTGAGTATATCTTTTATGATATCTCTCATGGAATTCATTAAACCGCCTGGAGTGTCCATTTTGATGATCAAACATTCGGCATTAATATCTTGAGCTCTTTCTATGTTGTTGTGAATATATTTAACAGCTATTGGATTAATAACTCCGTCAATCTCAAGTACCCAAACTTCATTTGCGAATAGGTTATTGCCGAGAAATAGTAAAATGACTAATGCGATTATAGATAGGTTTAAATTTTTCATACTAACTTTATTTTCCTGATAAGAATATAAGTCTGAAAGCGGTCATTCACAAAATCTTTTTTCAATTCCGGTTTAATTTATTTTTAGGTTTTATTTTTTTTGTTGCCGTCTTTCTGTTTTTATAATATTTACTTTAACAGGGTTTTTTGTGGGTTATCATGTGGAAAGGCTACTGTTGAAAAATTCGTGAATTCGGCAGTTATAAAGTAATACAAATATTTTGCTCTAACCATTTCGGGAATAAGCTTAAAGATATATCTTCCATTTTTGTATTTCATTGGAAACTCTTTAAAGATTCTCTCTCTGCTATCCCTTATAAAAATTTTTACTGTTTTAAGTTTTTGGGAACCCGGTTCAACAACACATTCTATTTCGGAGAATTTATTATAGGGTAGTTTTTTAAGGGGAACATGGTAAATGTGCGGTTTATTATTTACCAGAATTTTTGCGCTAGAGCTTTTTATAGAGTCGGGTTTATTTTGACAATAGAGAGGCAATGCTAACGCTATAAGAAGTAATATGACTTTTCTGTTAATCATAGTTTTAGAGAGTTATCGAAGATGAAATGTTCTTTTTAGAATAATAAAGAAGTTGATACAGTTAATTGATGGTCTTGTAATTGTTGCGTTGTGTAGGTTTTGAAATAAGTGTTTTCTATTGTTTGCCGTCCCATAGATATTTGATAGCTTATACCCATTACAATTTGGTCTTCTATAATTCCTTCTATTCCAAAACCCATAAGCGTTGTGTACTTTTCGTTATCCGGAAGATTGTAATACGGTCTTGGTAATATTCGATAGCCAAGTTGGACTGAAAGAGTATTCCAAACAGGAATTATTAAACCTATTCCCCAATCGGTGGTGGTTTTCAGGTTCAATCGAATATCATTATTAATTCCCGGATCAATTTTTTCAGTAAATGTTGTGTCTATGTATAAATTTGATCTAAAATTGATATTGCCCCAATCGCGAGTTGCAAAATCGAAAGCTATCGTCATATCGTATAAAGTGAGTGCAATACTTGTTGAGATTTCTATCGGAAATGTGGTTTTATACGTCAGGTCATATTGTTTAAATCCGTATAATTCATGTAAATTATCAAAAGTAGTAGTCGAATCAATTTTACTCTTTTCATGTACATTTAATTTTAATGGAGAGGAAATTCTGAGACCAAATTTTAAATAGGGTAAACGATACAATATTCCTGTATTTATATTCCATCCTGTATAATTTGGTTTGATAGTTTCATTTCGCACATAATTGGAGTAGGTATAAATATCTTCTGTATCTATGTCTGTTCCTGTATATTTGTAATTTCGATATCCATGATAAAAATTAGCTGAGAAACCTAAAAAAAGATTTTTCTTAAACTCGACAGATGTACCAAATTGTAGAGAGTTCATTATTCCAGCTTCGTTTATATAATGGCTAAGAGAAACTGAATCTCTATTAATAAATCCATCGGTTTTAAGAATGTAATTGTAATGTGCTGTTGGTGCGTAGGATAAGGCAAACACTAAGCTGCCTTGATAGACAGGCACTGGATAAACAAATCCGAATCCGTCATATCTAAAATAATTATTTCCATCAGTTATATAGTTGGGATTATTCTCTAATTTTCCATTTTGTGAAAACAATCCATACTGGAAGGACAAAAATGCGCTCGGACGCTGAATAATACCTAAATTTGCCGGATTTGCTGATATTGAAGAGATATCTTTAGAAATTGCTGTGTTGTTATTAGTAAGTGCGAAAGAGGATGCACCAAAACTTCTAAAATACCAGAACGGTCTTAGAGCATCTTCAAATGATTGAGCATTAGCAACAGAGATAGAAGTAATAAAGCCAAGGCAAATGATAAATATTAAAAAGGTCTTTTTTGAAAGAAGCATAAACTATTTTTTCTTTCGGCTCCGTGATGAGGAAGATGAACTGGATGATTTACTGGAAGATGAGCTATTTGAGGAAGAAGACCTTGAGACCGATGAAGATGAGCTGCGACTTGATCTTGATGAGGAAGATGAACTTCTACTTGATCTTGAGAAAGATGATGAACTATGACTTGATGAGGATCCCGATGTGATTGACGAATTATCAAGAGCTGGTTTACTTTTCCGTTTTTCCGAAGAATTTCTCCTTTTATCTGATTTATTTGATTCATTTGAAGATTTGTCGCTTGTGGATGGCACAGCAGTCATAGGTAAATAAAGATTGTTTTGAAAATCAAAGGAAGACGGGTATTTAATTTCACGGTACCTGTATTCCTGCATTCTTCCTTGTTTCGGCTCAGAATGTTTTGATGAACTCGATTTGTTTGAGCCACCGTATGAATAGTAGCCATAATAGGTTGAATAAGGATAATTGTATCCGTATCCATAAGGTGAATAATAGTTACTCCACGGAGAATCCCAATATTGATTATATCTATTATACGGGTTGAAAGCTGAGTAATCATCCCATAATCTGCTGTATAAAAAATCTCTGTAACGATAGTAAAGGTTGTTTCTGTAGTAATCCATATCATACATTAATATGTCAGGATTAGCGAAGAGGTAATTTTGGTAGGAATTATCATAATTCTGGTAATAATCGTCATTATACTGATTTTGCGAAATTATGTCTTCTTCGGTTTTTGGGGCTCTGATTATAGTGTAACAGCCGGAAAGAATAAAAATTGTTGATACTAAAATGAGGGGAAATGATAAGTTTTTTTTCATTTTAACACCTCTCTTTTCATCTTAGTTAAATATAATTATTAAAACTGTATTCTTCAAGATAATCATCATCTTTTTTGACTAATTGAATGGGAGTAAAGTTCCCCAAGGGGTTTTTTACTAAGTTTATTCTTAATAGCATTTAACGAAAAGTTGCGAATTAATTTGTAATGTTTTCTAATCTGACTAATTTGTATGAATTAATCACCCTTTGGGCCGTTGCCGATATATCGATATCGGGTTGAAGTTATTTAATTGCTAATTGTGGATTTTTCCCGTCAATCATCAGAGTTGCAGGTAACATCTGAATACCGAAATTTCCTTCGAGTATTCCACGAATTACAATTGGTCTATTTCTTAGTTTTGATAGTCCTTTGATTGGTACTCTGATACTGCTCCATTTGTTAAATTCACATTTATTAAAAACTACACAATCATTTATTTCGATTCCTTCTACTTTTGTTGAATTTAATATGTAAAGTTTAATGCTGTCCAATGTCCCTTCATTAAGATTTTTAATATCAATAAGAATGTATCCTTGTTCTCCTGCTGAGAGAAATCCATCATTGTCAGGATCTTCGAAAGTAAGTCTTGCGCCGAAATCAGACTTTGCTTTTGAGGTCTGTTTAGAGCTAAAAAACGGATATTTTCAATCCGGTTTTTTGATTACATTAACATTAAATGTTTGAGTATCTGTTTTTCCACCATTATCCTGAACTGAGACTGTAAAATTATATTGTCCGACTTCAGGTGGAGACCAAAAAAGAATGCCACTCTTTTCTAAAATTTCTGCATTTTCCGGACCGGATGTAAGTGCATACGTTAATTTATCAAATAAATCGATTTCTACCGCTTGCAATCTGTATAAATAAAGATCGCAATCATAAACAGTCTGTGGAGGAAAGGAAATAATTCTTGGGGGATTGTTGGTTTTAGAAGAAGTGTATGAAGTAAGTGGTTTTGTGTATATTTCTGTTTTTGCAGGAAAAAAATCAACTTCTTGGATAGGAGGACGCTGAAAAATCTCAGTATCATTTATTTTTCCCCACTTTAAATCTGCAATAATAATATTCCCGGAGAACGATTTGCGCTTGAAGAATGGATTTGTTGGACTAAGATTATTTATCTGATTTCCAACATAGACTATTTTATCTCCGAGTGGAGACCAATTTGCATAAAGTGCTAAATATTGAGTGTCTGCCTTTTCGACAATTGGATTGATTTTTACATCAGCAAAGGTTGAATCTTCAACATTTAATCCTACTAATTCACAATTATATCTATTTGCTAAAATCCATTTGCCGCTTGGAGATGTTGTAATAGAAAGGAAAGGCTCACAAGATTCTCTAATTGGGACAATCTTTGCAGAATCCAACATGGAATTGTTAAGATTAAATGTTTGCCTGTTTTTGTATTCTATCCATGTGGTAGAAATCTTATTTGGCATTAGAATAGGACAGATGTTGGATGAGACATAGGATTGAGTAATTGGTTTCTCTTGTCCAGTATTAATATCATAGAGATAGATGTTTGCATCAATTACTCCTGAATAAAGGACAGTTTTGCCATCCGGGAGTAGTGATGGGAAATTACCATAAACAGGTAAGTCTTTTACTTCCTGTGTCTCTATATTCAGAATATGTATTTGACAAGATAACCCTTTACTGAAAATTACATTCCTTTTGTCTGAAGAGAAAGAAGGATATAACAGGTCTTCAGTTGACTCGTATATCTTCTTGTAATTTCCTCCTTGAACAGGAATAGAATATATACAGTCCCAGAAATCATCTACGGATAATTTACCATTGAAAATCACTTCTTGAGCGTTTGAATCGAAGCGGGGAATTATAACATAATTGTATGAGATAGCTCCTACGAGAGTTTTTAGATTTTGAAATATAAATACGGGAATTTCTTGTTCTTCATTTTTACTACAGCCGGCTAAAAGAAGAGATATAAGTAATAGACATAGAGTCCTATTTTTTTTTCATCTATTGATTCTCCTCGTTTGCAAAATATTCAACTGCATTCATTGAAAAGTTTAACCAGTCAATTGGTGATATACAATAAAAATATATTTTTTAGTGTACTGTTTTTTAAAAAATCTTACAATTAATATTTAATTGATCCAATAATCTTTGTGAAAAGAGTTAGTCTTGGTGTATATTTTGATTGTATGAAGTTTTCGAAGCTTAGATTTATCCCTAAAATTGTTTCATCATGCAGTACATGGTTGGGTGCAAGATATATCTATAAAGAGCTGCTTTTCCCGTTTTTTTTCTCAATAGGGGTTGTAACATTCATCCTTCTATCAAATTTCTTGATTAAATCTGTTGATCGTCTTCTTGGTAAAGGGCTGCCTATTGGTGTTGTCCTTGAATTTTTATATTTGAATTTAGCCTGGATAATCGCAATGTCGATTCCTATGGCAGTATTGGTTGCCTGTCTCATGGCTTATGGGAGGATGGCGGAAGACAATGAAATTACTGCGATGCGAGCAAGTGGAATTAGTTTTACTACGATTCTTGCACCGGGTATCATTTTCGGAGTTATAGTTGCATTATTCATGGTTTATTTCCACAATAACGTTTTACCGAATTTTAATCATAGAGCAAGGTTGCTTTCAGGTGACATATATCGAAAGCGACCGGGATTAAATATTGAGCCTGGATATTTTATGGATGATATACCCGACCATTCAATTTATGTTAAAGAGAAAAAGGGTGAAAGTTTAAAGAAAATTACTATTTATAATAAAGATTCCAGATCGATTCAAACAACTATTTATGCAGACAGTGGGTATATTAATATTGAGGGAAATACTGTTCTATTTACTCTATTTGCAGGAGAAATTCACGAGCTGAATCTTGAGAATATGGAAAATTATAGACGAATGGATTTCAAAAAACACGTGATAACTATTCCAGTGGATAATCTCATGCTTGAGCGGAGAGAAAGCGCCAGACGTGGTGATAGGGAAATGACGATTGGAATGATGAAGGAAAAAGTAGTAAAGTATGAAAAAGAGAGAAATAAGGTTCTGAATAAGATTGAGACGTTAGTTAATAAAGAATTGGATATCGCAGCTCCTAAAGATTTCAAAACCCTCAAAAAGATTATTGAAGCAGCTAAAGAAGAAAATTTTAAAGAACTTACAAAAGCAGCCGCTAAAACAAAAAACCGGAGATTAAATGCCTTGCTGAATAGAATGAAGAGCGAAATGAGTTTAGCTTATAGTTATCAAAAGCAAGTAAATAAATATAGTGTTGAGATTCATAAAAAGTTTTCAATTCCGTTTGCTTGTATAGTATTTGTATTGGTGGGTGCACCGTTAGGCGTTATGACCCGGCGAGGTGGCATTGCTATGGCGGCAATTTTGAGTTTAGTTTTCTTTTTAATCTATTATGTTTTCTTAATTGGGGGTGAGGAATTAGCTGATATGGCATTTATTTCACCTTTTTGGGCAATGTGGACACCCAATATTATTTTATCTTTTATAGGTATTTACCTCATATACTATACTGCCTGGGAGCAAACAACTATTGACTTTTCATGGTTATTGAAATTTTTTAAAAAAGATAAAACGGAAACATAGAGAACTGATAAGATGTTGAAGTAATAGAAATGAATTACGAATTGATTCAAAGCCCCGGTGTCGAAATATCCGTGATTTTCAGATGTAATTTGCTATATCATTATATCTGGAGAATCATAAAAACAAATATTGCGTTAATAAAGTAAATGAGTTTAATTTTTATTGAAGATGTCTTGATTAATTCAGCTCCTTTGGGAGTTAGAAGGCGTGGTTTTGTTATTAACTGTCCGATTATTTCTAATGAAACTCATATTCATCCGATAGTTTATTTATATTCGTAGAAAATATCTTTAACAATATATGGACTTAAGATTGGAGGCAATATGTCAAAATACAGGCTTTTTCTGGTAGTTTTTTTACTGGCTTTTATCACATTTACAGGAACTTCATTATTCTCGCAGGATCAATTAAGGATTGCCATTATGGATTTCCAGAATTTATCAAATATTTCTAACCTGGACTATCTCGAAAAGGCAATACCGGAAATCCTCATTACAGACCTTTCCTTGAGCAAAAAAATAAAAATAGTGGAACGTACAAGATTAGAAGAGATTCTAAAAGAAATGCAGCTGACACTATCTGGAGCGGTTGATCAGGAGAGGATTGTAGAAGTTGGGAAAATAGCAGGCGCAAAAGCAATTCTGCTCGGAAGTATAATTAAAGCGGGGGAAATATTCAGAATTGATTCCCGATTAATTGATGCATCTACCGGTGAGGTAATTCTCGCAGAAAAAAAAGAGTGGTCCTCGGAAAGTGATGTAATAGCAGCTGTTGATTTATTAGCAGAACAGATTATAAAGAGTCTTACAGGTGAAAGCATACAAATCAGTGAAAAGGAACCTACAGAGGGAATAGAATTTCCAGAGGGCAAATCTGTTGCAATGGAAACAGCGTTGAACAACACTAACAGGCTTGTAGGAAGTGATAAACTGGTTTATCTACAAATTGAGCTCTTTTCACAGGAGATTGAGGATAAGGAGAGAATTCCCCTTAATATATCTCTTGTGATTGATAGAAGCGGAAGTATGGCATCAGAGCGGAAACTCGATTATGTAAAGAAAGCAGCAGAATTCGTTGTGAACAACCTTGGACTAGATGACATTTTATCTTTGGTAACCTATGAATCATCTGTCCAAACACCTATTAAAGCACAGAATGCCAATCGGAAAGAATTTTTTCTTCAAACAATAAGGAGCATAACATCTGGTGGTTCTACAAACTTGAGCGGGGGAATGATAGAAGGCTATACACAAACACATAAAAATAGAAGAACCGGGCAGGTAAATCGAGTACTTCTTTTATCTGATGGGTTGGCAAATAGAGGTATTACTGATCCTCGTATGCTACAGGATATTTGTCGGGAAAGAGTAAGCCGGGGTATTTCAATATCTACATTCGGTGTTGGAGCCAATTATAATGAGGACTTGATGTTGGGATTGGCGGAATATGGCAGTGGAAACTATTACTTCATAGATACGCCTGAAAAGATCCCCGCAATATTTTCGCAAGAGTTGAAGGGATTGCTTGCCGTTACTGCGCAGAATGTAAAATTAGAGATCGAGCCTAATAGTGATGTAGTTATACAAGAAGTATATGGATACATTTCCGAGAGTAGTGGGAATCTAACGAGGATAACCATCGGAGATATTTTTTCTAACGAACATAGAACTATTATTCTCAAGCTTATGCCGCCCAAAGATTATTCTGGTTCACTCCAATTGGCAAGAGTTACACTTACTTATGATGACGTGATCGGCAAGAAAGAAAAGATAGAAGAATCCTCAGCTCCTTCAGTAGACTATACTAATGATAAGGATAAAGTAAAAGAAAATGAAAACAGATATGTCGGGCAGAATGTTAATCTTTTTACCTCAACTGTCCAAATGCAGGCAGCTATTAATATGGTGGACAGGGGTGAGATAGATAAAGCACGGGAAGTTCTTAGTAAAGAGGTGAGTTCTGTAAAACTTGCGGCAGAAAAATACCAAACCGTGGAACTTAAGAAGCAGATTCTTGCTATTCATCGTTATGATAAGTCACTTGAGGAGTATAAAGAAAAACCTGCTGCAGAACGAAAATTGATCCAGAAAAAAGAAAAATATGGTCAATATAAAACACAGAAAAGGAAGGAAGTGGATGAGAAATTCCCCAAACCGGAACCTCGTCTAGAAAAGGAACCTCAAAAACCAATTTACCATCAACCCGATGTCAAAGAGATAGAGCCTTCAGTAAAAAAAGAGGAAAAACATAAGCAGGAAGAAAAAAAAGTATCACAGCCAAAAATATCAAAACAAAAGAAGTTCATTCCCCTACCAAAAGGTAAAGAAAAGCCCAAATCATCTATTAAGGAGAAGGAGAGAAGTAAGCAGAAGGAAACAAAAGTAATTCATCCCCAAAAAACAACAAGTAAGAAATCCTCAAAATCCACTTCTCCTGTAGTGGATAAGAAAAAATCCACGCCTTCTGTCAAGGAGACAAAAAAACAGCCAGATAAAAAAATAATATCCAAAGAACAGGACCAGAAGAAGATTGATATAAAAAAGATAAAAAAGTGAATAAGTGGTTTGTACCGTAAGATAATAGGCAATTTGGGAAAACCAATTTTACCTCGTTTTGCTTGGTTGAAAATTGGTTTTTTCTGTTTGATGGAGTAAAAATGATACCTACAGATTTTATTGAAAAAAAGAAAATTGGATTGGAACATAGCCCCGATGAAATAAGGGAATTTATTATTTCGTATGTAAATGGAGATTTTCCTGATTACCAGATGGCTGCATGGCTAATGGCAGTCAATTTTCAGGGTATGACGGATGCCGAAACAATCGCATTAGTGGATACAATGATTAATTCAGGGGAGACTGTTGACCTGTCAAGCATTCCAAGATTCAAAGTTGATAAACACAGCACAGGCGGTGTTGGAGATAAGGTTTCTCTTATTTTAGCACCACTGGCTGCTTCAGTTGGCTGCGTTGTCCCAATGATTTCCGGCAGAAGTTTAGGTCATTCCGGAGGCACATTGGATAAATTGGAAAGTATTCCAGGTTTCAATGTAAATTTATCCAAAAGCGAATTTGTAGAGCACGTCAAAAAGTACAGTTTGGTAATGGGCGGTCAAACCAGAGAGATTGTACCTGCTGACAGGAAAATGTATGCTTTAAGGGATGTAACATCAACAGTGAAATCTATTCCTCTGATCTGTGGAAGTATTTTAAGTAAAAAAATTGTTGAGGGGATTGATGGTTTGGTACTCGATGTCAAAACTGGAAATGGTGCATTTTTAAAAGAATATAACCAGAGTTACAAGTTAGCAAAAAAGCTGAAGAATGTTGGTGAGCATTTTGGGTTAAAAGTTAGAGCAGTTATTACGGATATGAATCAGCCATTAGGTTGCGCAGTGGGTAATTGGCTTGAGGTAGAAGAATCAATACAGGTGCTAAAGGGGGTAGGTCCGGAGGATGTTAAGGAAGTTTCCATTTATCTAACAGCATGGATGATGATACTATCAGGTATAGAGAAAAATTTTAACAAAGCAAAAGAGATGGCTGCAAAAAGTCTCGAATCAGGTGAAGCTTATGATAAATTCATTGAAATGGTAGACAGTCAGGGAGGAGATGTATCTGTAATTGAGCATCCTGAAAAATATAAATTAGCAAGATATATTAAGCCGGTTATATCAAAAAAAACCGGTTTTGTGAAAAGTATTGATTCCTATTCCATTGGAATGACAACCGTGGCTCTGGGTGCGGGCAGACAAAATTTGAAAGATGTTATAAAACCGGAGGTTGGAATTGTCGTAGATAAAAAGATTGGAGATACGGTAGAAAGTGGGGAGCCGCTTGGGGTCATACATGCCCGGGATAAGGAGTCATGGAAGAAAGCAAAGGAAGCTTTAATAAAGGCTTATGTAATATCGAAGGGAAAAGTATCACCCCCGCCACTTTTTTACGAAACATTCTAAAAAAGTAATTATTAAATTATTAGCAGTAAAAATACGATGCATTTGAAGGTAGGAAGAAAATAATGCAAGCCAATCCCCTGAACCAATATTCTGGAAAACTGATTGCTGTTGAAGGGTTAGACGGTTCGGGTAAATCCATTCAACTTTATCTTGTGAAGCGATGGCTTGAACTGGGCGGATATAGAGTATTTTTTACCGAATGGAATTCTTCTGATCTGGTTAAAAAAGCAACAAAAAGAGGTAAGAAGCAGAATCTTCTTAATCCAACTACATTTAGTTTAATTCACGCTACGGATTTTGCCGATAGATATGAACGTCAAATACTACCGCTTCTTAGAGCTGGTTTCATTACTCTTGCTGATAGGTATATTTTTACTGCATTTGCAAGAGATGAAGTCAGGGGATGTTCCAAAAAGTGGCTTCGTAATCTCTATGGATTTGCCCCGATTCCTGATTTGATATTTTACTTCAAGCTACCTCCTGAAATTGCTTATAGAAGGATGTTATCTGCTAGACCAAAGCTGAAATATTATGAAGCGGGCATGGATCTTGGATTACATAATGATATTTACGAGAGTTTTAAGATCTTTCAGGGTAACATTTCTGAGAAATATAATCAAATGAGCGAGGAGTTCGGATTTATTATTGTTGATGCTAATCAACCCGTAGAGAAACAACAGGGAATGATCCGGGGAATAATTTCAGAGAATATTGATCTATCGAAGTTTAAAATTAGAGGGACTGATCGGTCTTGAAGAAATTTTATATTGAACCTCTACCTAATTGTGATGTTTCTAAATTATCCGGCAAGTTATTTGTTCTCGAAGGTGCTGACGGTTCGGGAAGAAGCACGCAAATTACGCGACTTAAAACTTGGCTTGAAGAGCAGGGGTATGCTGTTGTGAATGTTGGGATTAGACGGTCTCAATTAGTTGGTCCCGAATTAGATAAGGCTCGCGAAGGTAATATCCTTGGTCCGACTACTATGAGTCTATTTTATGCAACTGATTTTATGGATCAACTTGAGAATATCATGATTCCTGCACTAAGAGCAGGGTTTATTGTAGTGGCGGATCGATATTTTTATACGCTGATGGCTCGGGATATTATACGTGGCGCTAATCTGGAATGGGTTCAATATGTTTATGGTGTTTCTATTGTGCCGGATGCGGTATTTTATCTTAAAGTTTCACCGAAAAAATTGATTGAGCGACGCTGGCAGAAGGCAGATGCGATGGACTATTGGGAGTCCGGTATGGATCTCGGTTTATCACGGGATTGGGTTAATAGTTTTATGATCTACCAAAAACGGTTGGATGATGTTTTTATGAATCTTCAGAAAATGTATGGGTTTAATATCATAAATGGAAATAAATCGATAAAATCGATTACAAAAGACCTTATTGAGAGAATCAGTCCAGTTTTAAGCTAATTTGCTTTTTGGTAAGTATAAGAATAGAATACATTTTATTATTAATTGCTATTTTGTCTGGAAAATATCAAGGCATTGAAACTTTTTGTTTTGAGAATAAATTATTAAATAATTGAGATGACTCCTGAAGAACTGGCACGTCAACATATTGACCAACAATTAATGCAAGCGGGCAGTACCTCAATCAACCCTGTTTGAAATGACTTTATAAGAGAGAACAGTATGGCAAAGAACAGCACTAATGGAGCCAATCTCGGCTTTGAAAACAAGCTCTGGGAAATGGCCGATAAGATGCGGGGGCATATGGACTCCGCTGAATACAAGCACGTTGTTCTCGGTCTGATATTCCTCAAATACATATCCGATGCGTTCCAGGCTAAGTACGATGACCTGGCAGCCCGGCAGGAAACCGACTACACCGATCCGGAAGACCGTGACGAATATGCAGCCGCCAACATCTTCTGGGTGCCGAAGGAAGCCCGCTGGGAGAAGCTGCGTGCCGAGGCAAAACAGCCGTCTATCGGTCAGTTCGTAGATGACGCCATGGTCGCCATTGAAAAGGAAAATCCTACCCTAAAAGGCGTTCTGCCGAAGAACTACTCCCGTCCGGCGCTTGACAAGTACCGGCTGGGACAGCTGATCGACATTATCAGCAATATCGGTCTCGGTGACGAAGCTTCCCGCTCACAAGACATCCTCGGTCGGGTGTACGAGTACTTCCTTGGTCACTTTGCAGCCGCCGAAGGTAAGGGTGGCGGCGAATTCTATACTCCTCAGTGTATTGTAAAACTCCTGGTCAACATGATCGAACCATTCAGGGGTCGGATCTATGATCCCTGCTGCGGTTCCGGCGGAATGTTTGTACAGTCTGAGCGTTTTGTAGAAGAACACGGCGGTCGGTTAGGTGATATTGCGGTGTACGGTCAGGAATCGAACCTAACCACCTGGAAGCTGGCGAAGATGAATCTTGCGATCCGTGGCATTGACGCTGATCTCAGTCAGCATCAGGGTGATAGTTTTCACAACGACCTGCATAAAGACCTCAAGGCGGATTTCATATTGGCGAATCCGCCCTTCAACATGTCCGACTGGGGCGGTGAACGCCTGAAAGAAGACGTGCGCTGGAAGCTTGGCATACCACCTGTGAATAATGCCAACTACGCCTGGATTTCTCATTTTATACATCACCTGGCACCCAACGGTATTGCCGGATTTGTACTGGCGAATGGCTCCATGTCCACCAGTACATCCAGCGAAGGCGATATCCGTAAATCCATTATCGAAGCCGACCTCGTGGAATGCATGATCGCGCTGCCGGGACAACTGTTTTATACCACGCAGATTCCGGTCTGCCTGTGGTTCGTGACACGATCCAAGAAAGCCGAACCCAGACGCGGCTATCGTGACCGCTCCGGGAAAGTGCTGTTCATCGACGCCCGCAAAATGGGCAAGCTCATTGACCGTGTTCATCGTGAATTGGACAATGAGGATATAGCAACGATTTCCAACGTCTATCACCAGTGGCGGAATGCTGACGGTGATTACGAAGATAAACCCGGCTGGTGGAAATCAGCCACACTTGAAGAAGTAAAATCACATAGCTATGTCTTAACACCGGGGCGTTATGTGGGCGCTGAAGAAGTGGAAGACGACGGAATACCTTTTGAGGAAAAGATGGCGGAACTTTCGGCAACGCTGTATAAGCAATTTGTGAAGGCGGACGAACTGGAAGCCATGATCCGGAAGAACCTGGAGGCGTTGGACTATGGGGAGTAAACGCGAAATCATACCGCAGCATAATGTTCACACTCTGATCACTGAATTACGAGAGCTTATAGCTTTGGCTCGTAATACTGTCGCTCGCAGAGTTAACACGATTCAGATAGTAACGAACTTCGAAATTGGACGGCGGATTGTTGAGCATGAGCAGCAGGGTGAAAAACGTGCAGAATACGGTAAAACTTTGTTAAAGAGACTTTCAGCAGAATTGACTAGAGAATTTGGACGGGGGTTTTCAGAAGATAACCTCTCGAATATGCGCAAGTTCTATCTGACGTATAGGGAACGGTCGGAGATTTCCGGGACGCTGTCTCGGAAATTGCTTTCAAGTGCAAAAAGTCAGGCGCCTTCCGGTCAATTGCAAAAATCCGAGACGTTGTCTCATAAATTCACCCTCTCCTGGTCACATTATGTCTTTTTGCTGGGCGTCAAAAAACCGGAAGAACGCAGTTTTTATGAGATCGAAGCCACAGGGCAGAACTGGTCGATTCGGGAGCTCAAACGGCAGTTCAACACTGGACTTTATGAACGTTTATCGTTAAGCCGGGACAAAGAAAAGGTCAAAGAGCTTTCGGAAAAAGGGCAGATCATTGAAAAACCAGGAGATATGATCAAATATCCTTATGTCCTGGAATTCCTGGGACTGGATGAGAAAACGGCTTACTCGGAAAATGACCTCGAAACAGCGATCATCGACAAACTGGAACACTTTCTGCTCGAACTCGGCAAAGGTTTTCTATTTGAAGCCCGCCAGAAGCGGTTCACCTTTGACGCCGACCACTTCTACGTTGATCTGGTGTTTTATAATCGCCTGTTGCGCTGCTATGTGCTTATCGACCTGAAGATTGGCAAACTTACTCATCAGGACCTCGGTTAGATGCAGATGTATATCAACTACTTTAACCGCCACGTCAGACTAAAGGATGAAAATCCAAGCATTGGCATTGTCCTTTGTAAAATGAAAAACAAAGCACTGGTGGAACTCACCTTACCGGAAAACGCCAATATTTACGCCTCTCAATATCAACTATATTTGCCTTCAAAAGAAGAACTGCGACAGAAATTGATGGAATGGGCGAAAGAAAATAATAAAGGGGTAAAAGATGGGGGGTGAGTGGGAAAAAGTACCCATAGGAAAGTACGCCAAATTAGAAGGTGGCTTTGCATTTAAAAGTAGGGATTTTACAGATAATGGAGTACCTGTTGCAAAGATCAAAAACATAAAACATCGAGAAATAGATATGTCAGATTGTAATAAAGTAGATGCATCAATAGCTGAGCATGCAATAAATAACTTTGTTCGTCATAATGATATATTAATTTGCATGACAGGATCTGGTATCCACGCTCCTAATTCGATAGTTGGTAGAGTTGCAAAGCATAGAGGCAAGGATAAGGAATTTTTAATAAACCAACGTGTTGGGCGATTTATAATAACTAATGAACAAAAACTCAACAATAATTTCTTGTACTATTATCTTAGTCCCAAGCAGAGACAATGGGAATTTGTTTCAATTGCAACTGGTAGTGCTAATCAAGTCAATATTAGTGGAAAGCAAATTGAGAGATTTAAAATACCACTTCCCCCACTCCCCGAACAACGTGTCATCGCTCATATCCTGGGTTCGCTGGATGATAAGATCGAGTTGAACCGGCAGATGAACCGGACCCTGGAAGCCATGGCCCAGGCGATCTTCAAGAGCTGGTTTGTGGACTTCGATACCGTCCACGCCAAAGCAGCAGGATGTGATATTGGTCTGCCCCGGGAGATAGCCGATATGTTTCCCAACAGCTTCGAAAAGTCTGAACTTGGAGAGATGCCGAAGGGATGGAAGGTAAAAACCTTAGAAGATTGTATCGAAATTCACGATAGTAAGCGAATTCCCTTAAATAGTCGTCAACGGGCCGAGAAACAGGGGATCTTTCCATATTATGGTGCTTCTGGTATTATGGATTATATTAATGAATACATCTTCGATGGAATTTATATACTTCTTGGAGAAGATGGAACCGTTATTGATAAAGATGATCATCCTATTATACAGTATGTTTGGGGCCGTTTTTGGGTAAATAATCATGCCCATGTATTGACTGGAAAAAATGGAATAAGCAATGAACATCTGTACATGATTCTTAAAAACACCAATATTAAGCCTTTTGTGATAGGTGCTGTACAACCAAAGGTTAGTCAGTTAAACTTAAAATCAATTCCATTTGTATATGCACAAGACGAGATTAATAAATACTTCAGTTCTTGGATTAGCTCTCTCTTTGGGTTGATCTGCAAGAATACTGATGAATCTAAGGATTTGATTCAAATAAGAGATACTTTACTTCCAAAACTCATCTCCGGCGAGTTACGTGTGACAGATGTCGAGACCTTTAATGAAGATGCATGATTATGATTAACCGTCTTGATGATTTAGCTCCTTCATTCCGAATGGCAAAAGACCGATGGCCTGAAGCGGCAAATATGCAGGCACACTACAATGATTTGGTTCAATCTTACGAAAACAACGGGAGTGGGGTTATTGAGTTATGCAATTCATTTGTCGAAATGGTGTGTAAAACCATTTTAAAAGAACTGGGAGAAGTCATTCCGTCGGATGGTAAAATGACATTATATGTTTCTCAGACTCTAAACAAACTCGGACTTAAAAACTCAAGAGGTGCAAGCGCTTTTGATAAAGTACTATCTGCTCACAATAAATTGGCAGATGCTTTGACAGAAGTACGGAATCAAGAAGGTTCTGTAGCCCATGGAAAAGACGCCTTTATTGATGTTATGTCAAATCGGCATACCAGAATCTATCTACTCTCAGCCGATACTATCTTGTCTTTGATTCTTAGCAGTTATGAAGGAGTAGAGCCAAATATCATTTATACTCGTGAGCCTCATGTGAGGTACAATCATCATAATAAAAGAATTGATGCCAATACTATGCTATCTGCTGAGGTTGATGAAGATGGAGTCTTAGTTATAAACGTTCAGGCTGGAGAAAGGGAGAATGAATTTGATCTTCGTGTTCCAGCAAGTGAATTACTATATTATTTAGATCGCCAAGCGTATATTGATGTACTTGATGCAGTACGAGGTGTAACAAAAAAAGTAGAAGACGAATTAGATGCTATACCAGCGGATAGTGAATCTGATGATACTGAAGAAATGCCGGTTGTCGAATCAAACGAGAATATACCTAAAACTGTGATTTTTAAAGAACGTATCAAACCAGATCAGCACATTGAATATAACGGGTTATATAAAGACAAAGTCAATACACTCTATGAATATATAATTCATACTCTCCTTGAGGGTAAGGTAGAGAATGTTACTAAGGTTCTGAATTTGACTAAATCATTACTTAAGGGCATGGAAGATGAAGATTTAGTTGTAGTAGATTGGAATACACGTGAATCTACACGTTCCAGAGTGCGACTAATGACAAAGAAATTGTTACTATTTTTCGCAATAGATGATCTTGATTTGGATTTCGTAGAGGATATTGTTGAGTGGTTTGCATTAAACATAAGTGGAAATGAATAATGGATAAGATTACTGAATCAGATATTGAACAAACCGCCCTGGCATGGTTTGAAAACCTCGGTTATAAAGTCAAATTCGGTCCCGATATTGCCTTTGAAGGTCATCAGTCGGAACGCTCTACCGAAAGATCGTCTCTGGCGAGTTACTCGGAACGTATTTAGAGAAAGTTATCAGTGATGTAAATTATAAAGGAGGTAAAGATAATGACTGACGAACTCGGGCGACTCGAACGTGTTGACCTACGGGATATATGGAAGAGAGAGGCAAAGCACTTTACCTCCTGGTTAGCCGAAGAAAAGAACATGACCCTGCTTGGAGATACAATCGGATTGGACCTGGAATTCGAAGCCCAGGAAAAAGATGTTGGTCCCTACCGGGCTGATATTGTCTGTAGAGATACCGCCGATGGAAGTTGGGTACTAATAGAGAACCAACTTGAAAAGACAGACCACACACATTTAGGTCAAATTCTGACGTATGCCGCCGGACTTAAGGCGGTGACAATTGTCTGGATTGCAAAACGGTTTACTGATGAGCATCAGGCAACCTTAGAGTGGCTTAATGACGTAACGGGCAATAATGTTAACTTCTTCGGTTTGGAGATAGAACTCTGGCAAATTGGCAATTCCCCGATTGCACCCAAATTCAACATTGCTGTAAAACCCAATGAATGGACTAAAACGGCTACTCCTAGAGAGATGGATTTGACTCCAGCTAAAAAGCTTCAGTTCGAATATTGGAC
>DAOUYY010000130.1 GCA_030665885.1 Fidelibacterota bacterium | reverse complement strand
AAAATACAGATTATTTAGGAGATGGAATCCTTTTTTAATACTGCTAACCTTTGTAATGAGCTTATTTTGCACGTTTTTAGCTCGCAGTGGCGTTATTTTCTCAGTTCATGCTTTTTCTTCACCGTTACTTGGTATTTTGTTCATTATCTTTATTGGGATAGTAATAATTGCATTAATTTTTATTTTTGTTAGAGCATATTCAAAATTAAAGTTAAATGTGAAAATGAAATCTTTGTTGTCACAAGAAGGTTTGATAGCTATAAATAATTTTTTAGTACTGAGTTTGGCATTTGCAATTATATGGGGAATAATGTTTCCTGTAATTTCTGAAATTATAACAGGGAACAGGATAACTCTTGGCGTCAGGTTTTATAATAGTATTGCAGTTCCTTTAGGAATGTTATTGTTGTTTTTTATGGGTGTAGAAAATCTCTTGTCAATGAGAAAAAATGGAACCAAAATTAAATTAATTGATTTAATACTGCCGGTATCAGCAGGATTATTGACAGCAGGAATATTAGTAGCTCTCGGAATCGGAAATGTATATGCAATAATTAGTTTATCAATGATTACTTTTGTTTTTGTTACTATTGTTTTTGAATATATTCGCGAAGTTATTGACAGTATTAGATATAAATCAGAAATTTTATTTATTGCTATTTACAAGCCGATTATAGAAAAAAGAATGCGATATTGTCATCATCTTATTCATCTTGGAGTGCTTTTGCTCTTTTTAGGTTTCACAGGATCCGCTTTCGACCTTGGGTTTGATGGAACATTGCATGAGGGAGAGACTTACAAATTCGATAAGTTTTTAATAAAACTTCAAGATATCTCGACTAATCAGGGACCTAATTATATTTCTGTAGAATCAGAGTTTTTAGTAGAAAAGGAAGATAAAGTTATAGGGGAAGTATTTACTGAAAAACGTTATTACTCTAAATTTGAAAGTATTGCTGTTTCTGAAGTTGGCATTATATCAAATGTTTTACGCGATTTTTATGTCATTTCGAAAGATATTGATACTAAATCTCAAAGAGTCCAATTTGAGGTTTTAATAAAGCCTTTAGTTATTTGGATCTGGATTGGAGGTTGTATCATAATTATTGGAGCTATCATTTCCATATTTTTAAAAAAAGAGAATTGTTGAAGTTCTACCATTTTAACATCTATTACCTAAATAATTCATGAGCCACCACCAGAGTTATTTCAGAGGAGTCCGTTGTGATCTTTGGAAAAAGACGTCAAGTATGTCCTGAGCGAAGTCGAAGGAACACAAAGTATTTAAAATTGATAATTGTAAATTGACAATTGACTATTGATTTAGTGTTCGGCTACTGCCGGATGACAAGAATTAATGAGTAATCAAGGTTAAAAAAGTATGATAGTTGAATCAATCACAACAGGGTCTTTTTACGAGAATGTCTGGATTGTCGGAGATGAAATAAGTAGAGATGCTATTATTATTGATCCGGGCGATGAAGCCAATTTAATAATTAGTAAAATCGAAAAGCTTGGACTTATTCCGATAATTATTTTAGCCACACATGCTCACCCTGATCATATTGGAGCAGCGGCAGAAATTCAGAGAAGATGCAATATACCATTTGCAATTCATTCAGAAGAAAAATCAATTTTGGATTCTTTCCTTCCGATAGCCCAATTATTGGGTTTCGGAAATATTGAACTTCCCAAAATATCCTACTATTTTGCTGATGGTCAGATTTTAGAAGAAAGCAATTTCAAAATTGAAGTAATTCATACACCGGGGCACACTCCAGGAAGTGTATGTTTTTTAATGGATGAGTACCTATTTGCAGGTGATACTATATTTAGTGGATCTGTTGGAAGGGTGGATATACCTGGAGGATCGTGGAATGAGTTGGAAAAAAGTCTCAAGAAAATTTCCAGATTACCAGAAGAAACAATTTTGCATCCGGGGCATGGACAAAGTACGACTTTAAAGGAAGAGCTGAGTAGTAATCCTTATTTAAAAAATCTTAAGTAGGTTCAGTTATATCCTTATAATAGACTAAAAGAAACAATAAATAATCGAATTTTCTGCATAAAAAATTTAAAAATAATTCATAAATTATATTGATGGATAAGTTGTTTACTCAGTTTGTTGAATTTTCAGAAAAACATAACCTTTTGCATGGGATTCAAAATGTAGTTGTTTGTGTTTCCGGTGGAGTGGACTCGATGGTTATGCTTTCTTTGCTTTTAGTTCTACGGGAAAAGTGCAATATAAATCTTGTTGCCGCTCATTTTAATCATAAATTGAGAGGATTACTTGCTTATGAAGATGAGCAATTGGTGATTGATTACTGTAAGAAGAATAATGTGAAACTTTATAGGAAACAATTGGATGTTAGAAAATATGCCAAAAGTAATAATATTTCCCTGGAAATGGCTGGTCGGGAATTGAGATATAATTTCTACCAGGAAGTTGCCATTCAGCTCAATAACTCAGTTATTGCTACCGGACATACTTTGGATGACCACACCGAAACTGTTCTTTTAAGGATTTTTAAGGGTACAGGTCTACAGGGACTTGAAGGAATTCCTATTAAACGCGATAATATCATTCGTCCTATTCGTTTTGCCAGAAAGAGTGATTTATATTCGTATGCACGCGAACACAATATACCTTTTTCAGAAGATCATACAAATCATGAAGAGAATTGTCAGAGAAACGCTATTAGAAATAGTATAATTCCTAGAATCGTTGAAGATATAAATCCTGGATTGATTGAGTCAGTTGCTAACATGTCACAAATTCTGAGTGAGGCAAATGATTTTGTGGCTGAAACAGTAAAGAAAACTTTAGATGAGGTAATATTAGAAGAAACTTCTCACCAGATTGTCCTTGAAATTTCTTGTCTAAAAAACTATTTTATTGCTGTTGAAAAAGAGGTTCTTCGACAATGTTTATTTCGCTTAAAGAAAGATTTTAAACCTATAGGGTTCCGAATAATGAATAACCTGGTTTCTCTAATTCATTCTAATGAAACAGGTAAATTGCTAAGACTATCAGGGGAATTAATTGCATATATAGATCGCGGGCGATTGATTCTTAGTATAAAAAAATCCAATGATTGGAATGAAATCGCTGTCGAGCCAGGTAAAACATATAAGACTAAATCTTTCATATTCAGCTCTGAGGCTATGCCTGTTAGTGAATATAGTAAACAACCTAATCGCTCTAATGTAGAATTTATTGATTTGGATAAGATAGATGGAGAGGTGAAATTACGCAGGTGGAGGTTAGGTGATCGGATTAGACCATTAGGCCTTGAACATTCAAAGAAGGTAAGCGACTTATTTGTAGATTTAAAAATTCCAAGAATTAGAAAGGATCGAATTCCATTGCTCGTATGTAACGAGAAAATTATCTGGGTTTGCGGTTTAAAACTTTCAGATTCATTTAAAATTACCTCTGAAACTACAACTATATTAAAATTAAGATATGAGGAAGTATAAAGTGAAAAATGAATTTATATTAAGTAACGAATATGAAAAGTATAGTGGTCAGAAACTCGAAATGCTTATTCCTGAAGCAGAAATTAAAAAGCGTGTTCGAGAACTCGCAAAGCAAATTTCTGAAGATTATAAAGGAAAAGTTCCAATTTTTATTGGAATACTTAATGGCAGTTTTATCTTTTTATCAGACCTCTTTAGGGAAATGAGTATTGATACTGAAGTGGATTTTATTAAAATATCCTCATATGTAGATGAAACTAAATCAAGTGGTACAGTTCTGCTACTGAAAGATATCAGCTGTGATATTACAGAGAGAGATGTCATTGTTGTTGAGGATATTATTGATTCTGGTATTACAATTAAATTTTTAAAAAGCAGATTGCAACAAAGTGATGCTAGTTCAGTTAAATTTGCTTCATTATTGATAAAGGAATCTACTAAAATCGAATTTCCCATAGATTATTTAGGTTTCAAAATTCCTGATAGATATGTGGTCGGCTATGGGCTCGATTTGGCGCAAAAACTGAGAAACTTAAAGTCAATTTATGCTTTTAAATAAGAAAATATAAGGTGATGTAATTTTATGATAAATAAGAACTTTTATTTAAAACCTCAAAGTAAAAATAGCCTAGATAAAAAAAGTGCTTCTCAATCTTCAGAAAAAGATAAATCAAAAAGTAAAAAAGGTACGGATAATAAGGGTAGTGAGTTTAAATGGAAGAAGGCATCAAAAACTTCCCTTATGTGGCTTGTAATTCTTATCAGTTCGATTTTTCTAATCCAGATACTTAGCAGTGGGAAAAAAGGAGAAGTTGTAATCGAATTTTATCAATACAAAGACCTTTTATTTAATAATAAGATCAAAAAAGCTACAATTATTGATAGGGAATTCCACGGAGTTCTAAATGAAAAAACGACTCTTGTTATTGGTGGTCGTCCTATCGAAGTGGAAAAATTTTACTTCATCCTTCCTCCTGTTATTGACAAAGCCATGCTGGAGGAATGGGATTTATACAATCTAAATTATAATTTCAAAGAAAAAACAGTTAAGTGGACAGGTTATCTGATTAATATGCTCCCCTGGGTTTTATTTATAGGTGTATGGTTGTTTTTTATGAGAAGGATGCAAGGAGGTGGAGGAGGTAGTCGAGGGATTTTCAGCTTTGGTAAAAGTAAAGCCAAGTTGTGGACCTCAGATCGTCCAAAAGTAACTTTCAATGATGTTGCTGGTTGTGTAGAAGCAAAAGAAGAGCTCGAAGAGATTATTGAGTTTTTAAAGTCGCCGGAAAAATTCTCACGTCTTGGAGGCAAAATCCCAAAAGGGGCGTTATTACTCGGACCTCCTGGAACAGGCAAAACTCTTCTTGCTAAAGCAGTTGCAGGGGAGGCTGGTACTCCATTTTTTAGTATTAGTGGTGCTGATTTCGTTGAAATGTTTGTTGGGGTTGGTGCTTCACGTGTAAGAGATCTATTTGAGCAAGGCAAAAAAAATTCTCCTTGTATAATATTTATTGATGAAATAGATGCTGTTGGTCGGCATAGAGGAGCTGGTATTGGAGGTGGACATGATGAACGAGAACAAACACTTAACCAACTTCTTGTTGAGATGGATGGGTTCGATGAAAAGGCAAATGTTATATTATTAGCGGCTACAAATAGACCTGATGTTTTAGATTCTGCATTGTTAAGACCCGGCAGATTTGACAGGCAAATAATTGTTGATATTCCAGATGTAAGGGGGCGTGAAGGAATTCTTAAAGTACATACGAAAAAAATTCCTCTCGCTAAAGATGTTAAACTTACTGTAATTGCAAAAAGTACTCCGGGTTTAGTTGGTGCTGATCTCGCTAATTTAGTAAATGAATCAGCTCTGCTAGCAGCCAGAAAGGGAAAGAAAGCTGTCGAAATGTCCGATTTTGAAGAGGCAAAAGATAAGGTTATGATGGGCGTAGAGCGGAAGAGTATGAAAATCTCGGAAGATGAGAGAAAACTTACAGCGTTTCATGAGTCAGGGCATGTACTTGTTGCAGTTAATATTCCTGGGGCTGATCCAATACATAAAGTCACTATTATTCCTCGTGGTCGTGCTCTCGGAATAACTCATCAATTACCTATGGATGAACGTCATAATTACCCTAGATCATATATCAAAGGAAAATTGAGTATTCTTTTAGGTGGTCGTGCTGCAGAAAAAATTATTTTTAATGAATTGAGCACCGGTGCAGGAAATGATATAGAACATGCTACAGAATTGGCAAGGAAAATGGTTTGTGAATGGGGTATGAGTGATCGTCTTGGACCTTTGACATTTGGAAAGAAAAACGAAGAAATATTTCTTGGCAGGGAAATAGCAACTCATAGAGATTTCAGCGAAGAAACTGCGAAAATCATCGATATTGAAATAAGGAGAATTGTTGAAGAAGCAGAGAATCGTGCAAAAAAGATTTTAAAGAATAATTTGTCTGGTTTATATAAACTATCAGAAACATTGCTTGAACATGAAGTTTTAGATGGGCAAGAGATTGATAGGATATTAAATGGAAAAAAGATAAGAAAAAAACAGGCAAAAAAATCTTCAAGTAGTAATAATAAAAAAACAGCTCCAAATGAAAAAAGAAAGACTATAAAAAGTCCAAAATCTACAAGAAAAATAACCATAACAGATAAAACAGATAAAAAAGGAAAAACTATTGCTAAGGCTTCTAAAGATTAATGATATTGATCATTTGATAAAGGAGATGGAATCCCTTCCTATTGATAGAGGAGGGATTCCTGTTATGGCACCTAAAGGCGAATTTTTTATTTTTAAAACTTCAAAAATTTCTTCTCCAGCGGCGAATATCATTAAACAGCAGATGCTTTCTATCGGTGGAGAATGTGCTGTCTCAAAGTTTGTTGCAACTTGTTCTGTTAAGGAATCTCCAGTAATTCTAATGGGTACTCAAAGGCATTTTCTCAAGTTAATCGAGAGCTTAAAAAATCAATATTTTGGTTTAGGAAAACTTAGAGAAGAATTAATGGAATTCTTTGAAGATAGAAAGGAAAAACAGATTTTTAAAGTTGGTGACAGGATTTTCGATCTTTCAAGAAAAACACTTGTTATCGGCATACTTAATGTTACTCCTGATTCTTTTTCAGATGGCGGTAAGTATACCGATGTAAATGAATCAGTTGAAGCAGCTCTTAAAATGGAGCAAGAAGGTGCTGATATTATTGATATTGGAGGAGAGTCCACTCGACCTGGCGCTGATCCTATTGATGTTGAGATTGAACAATCACGTGTTATGCCTGTTATTGATGGAATTAAGATGCACAGTAAGATATTATTATCTATTGACACAGTAAAATCTAAGATTGCTGAAGAAGCATTGAATCACGGTGTATCTTTAGTGAATGATATTAGCGGTTTGAATTTTGACAAAGAAATGGCTAATGTAGTCTCAAAATACAGGGCTTCTGTAGTCTTAATGCATATAAAAGGTAAACCTAAAAATATGCAGGAAAACCCGAAGTATGAGAATCTTATTGATGAAATTTTAAATTCTCTTTCTACTTCTTTAGAAAGGGCTCTTAATGCTGGTATTGAAAAAGATAAAATATTGATAGATCCGGGTATTGGGTTTGGGAAAGAGTGGAAAGATAATTATGTTATTTTACGATATTTGAAGGAATTAAAATCTCTGGGAGTTCCAATTGTAGTTGGTCCTTCCAGAAAATCTTTTATTGGTAATTTATTGGATTTGCCTGTACAAGAAAGGATAGAGGGTAGCTTAGCTGCGGTTTGTTGTGCTATA
>DAOUYY010000008.1 GCA_030665885.1 Fidelibacterota bacterium | reverse complement strand
ACCATTTTCGTCACGTCCATCCCAGTTAACCTGTCCATATCCCTCAGGCTTTTTACTACTTATCAACTGGCATACTCTTTGTCCTAGTACATCGAAAATTTCGATGGTCAGATGACCCTGTTTAGGTAAATAATAGCGCACTGTAGTCATTGTGTTAAACGGGTTGGGATAGTTCTGTAATAAGATATAATCTATAGGAAGACTTTTCTCAGCACCCTCATCTATTGCAACACTTACACCCAACGGATCCACATCCGCATTGCCCCTTATATCGTATTCCAAAACATCAGAAATTGTATTATGATCCCAAAAATTATATTTAGCCTTAACTGTATCACTGGAATTGTTATTAATGTCATATGGTAGATTTCCCATAATAGTATTACAACCTACACTGGGTACAGGTGAGGTTCCAGGACCGGAATGCAAACCATGTCTATGGATGTTTAGGAGACCTCCACCAAGGTCCATTTGCACATTATTGTCTAGAATAAAAATACCATTCTGGTTATCTGTTATCATGTTGTTTTCAATACGGGCTAAGACATCCTTAGTACTCTGGGTACGTATACCATACTGTGTGCAATTCTCTATCTTATTATTGCGTATGATGACACTCACATCATCGCTTAAACGGAGACTGCTTTTGGTGCCATGGGAATAATTATTCTCGAAGATGACGAGATTGGTATTCCCCCCGAATCTCGGTCCGTTATTACTGGGTCCTGCAAATTCACAATTACGCACAACCATTAATCCACGACCTGTCATCCGTATCGGTTGATTGCCATTGTAGAAATAACAACTGCTTATGACCATTGCGCCAAGACCATTATTAATCATAAGGGTCTTGTCCCCTGACCAGTCATAGGAACAATCTCGAAAAATACAATCAATGACCTTGAAACCACCACCGTTCATTGTCATCGCATCCTCGCAGATGACATTGACCGTAACATTCTCTATCAGACAACATTGACCACCGCGTAAATGTACACCTTCAGGAAAACGATCGAAGTCCACATTCCTGAAGATGTTGTCATTGCCATGCATCCGAACCAGCGCATCCTGCCCTTCTGTCTGGTTACAGGGATTAGGACCGTTATAGTAGAAGTGGACATTTTTATCCTCACCATCAACTATCAGATTATCACCAAAGAAATCTCTATGGTGGTCCACAAAAATGGTGTCGTCAGAAAAGCCGAAGAGGATTCGACCGCCACCTCCGTGTCTGACACTGCCAACATCATCGGAATCCCACCATTGTGTATCTCCCGGATTTGGTCCACTCAATTGTGATGACTGAATAGCATCCATCACCGAATCCCAGGCTGACATAGTTGGTTCTTCGATAATGTAATCTGGGTAAGTGTATTCTGTCGAAAAGTCTTTTACCGCAATGTAATCTTCTTTCTTCAAAGTATCTGAGCCACCAGGTCCACTTACAATTAAAGTAATATCATAAGTTCCAGCAGATTCATATTCGTGGTTTGGTGCTAGCTTAGTGCTTATCGAACCATCACCAAAATCCCAGAAATAGCCGGTGATCTTACCTATTGACACACTAACAAATTCAGGTCTGTAATAGATATCCCAACCAGTAGTAGGAACTGTAAAAAAATCAGCAACAGGTGCATCAGAAGCAGCAACAATACCAGGCAGCACAATTAGCAATAATGACATCATTAACAACTTAGGTATTTTATCCAATACTTTTCCTTTAGTTTAATTTTCTATTTTATCAACATCATATCTCTTTCTTCAGTGAACAATCTAACTCTGTCTCCTCCACAGGTTGTACAAAACGCTCCCAATCTGTACAAATAATTCCCACTTGGAAGCCTGCTTGCATCAAAAGAGATTAAATGATGTCCTCGAGACTGTCTTGAATTGACCAGAACAGAAACTTTCTGACCTACAACATTATAGACAGCAAGATTTACTATAGACGTTCTGGGAAGATAATACTCAATAGTTGTTGTAGCATTGAATGGATTGGGGTAGTTCTGCTTTAAAATAAAATTTTCCGGTTTATACACTACTTTATGCTCGACACCAGTTTCCCATAATCTTCCAGGCTCCGCTGGTGGGGCTGGATCACCATCTTTTTTAACCATAAGCCAATCAATAAGGGTATAGTCGTCTGCGACTTTAAGGTATAATGTATGTTCCCCTGCGGTCAGATTGAAAACGGTCACAGGTAAATTACATTCTCTCGGATCCTCATTTTCACAATCAGTGGTTCTTTTATATCCAACTGAAAGCGTATCAAGATCAAATCTACCACAATATTTGTTATATGGATAAGTGGGCCAGTAATATTCTTCAGGTACGTTCCAATCACTACCAGTCCACACTTTATCCAACAAACCCCAGTCATCCCAGGTAACAAACCAACCGGAACACTCCCACTTGTCTTCTCTATTGCATCCTGCATTGCGTTCTATTACAGCACTGTCTGCCCAATTGGCAACATAAGCGTAAATAACATAATCTCCTGCCTCAGGAATCGTTATCGGTACTGGTACATAAACATCACAGCAAAGATAGTAACATCTATCGATTACCCTGTAATCACAAAGCCAATGTCTGTTGCCGCACATGGGATAAAGAAAATTACTGGGATGATTTAATTCTTGTGAACCCCAATCTTCTCCATGACTAACTTTTAGCATATCTAAATTGGGATTACCACTGCCTTCCTCTGGAATAAATACCCTATTCTCCCACAGATCTTCGGCTTCGATCTGCTCACCGACAGAGTATTGTGCATTCACAACATTCCCCCATAACAAAAAAAGACACATACACAGTCCTATTGCAAAGTAACTCTTTCTCATAGCTCCTCCTCCACTGTTAATTATGATTACTCCAATTAAAATAATTACATATCATTCTATTAAAATATGATCAATAACTCTCTGCATCTCTCTCTTTCCAAATGTTTCATTAAAATCTGATGGGAGCCATCGGTAAGATTCTGTCCCGATCCGATTGAACAAAACCAGAGTAGGAACTTCCTGGACCTGGTGACGATACACAAGCTCCTGTTTTTTGTCAAAGTCAATAAATACGATCCTCAGTTTTTCTCCATATATTTCACTTAAAAGGTTAACATCAAATCCTAACTTATCACTTTCAGTCTCATAGGGCTTATAGAAAATCAAAAGCGTTCCGATTCCATCCGGGTTCTCAAGAATTTTAAAAGTCTGCCCTCCCCCTAAGTTCAGTCCCTGAGTGCAGGCATGTATAATTAACATACTGATTAGCATAAAAATGGAAGCTGTTAAACTGTTCGACTCATTCATAATTTTAAAATGAAAACCCAATAGAAAATTTTTGTACAGAATTAAAAATACCAAACGATGTGAACGCATAGTCAATCTTTAAAACAGATCCTCCGATATCCTTATTTATACCAAATCCTGCACTAAAATTTTCTTCATCATAGTTGAACTTATATCCTGCTCTGAGAGCTAAGCCATGGAATAAATATTCGGCTCCCAGATGAATTCTTTCTGTATAATCGCGCGGATGAACAGCGTCAATAGCTATCATTAGAGATTGGTTACTCATTTTGAATACATTCATAGCTACTCCGATCCTCATGGAAATAGGTAACTCGAATTTATCGCGCACATAGATTACTTCTTGAGAAAAATTACGAAATGACATAGACAATCTTAAATCCTTAAAACCAGTATAATAAATAGTTCCAAAATCCAAGACAACAGGAGAAAGTCTGTTCTCTACTGTTACTGTAGTATCTTCAACAGCTCTCCATATAAGAGTACTCCCAAGGTCCTGTACTGCATATCGTAGATGTCCTCCAAACGAAAATCTGTCGGTTACACTCCTTGCATAAGCAATGCCTGCTACCCATTCTTCAATTGTATAGGGATCAGGATATTCATAATAATCGTCAAACATTGGAAGATATTCTGTACGGATCATCTCACCATTATCGATATACAGCAAACTGGCTCCAAGTGTACCGCCAAGCCACCCCAATCCAATTTTGTTTAAATTTACCGCTGCTCCAAAGGCATACTGATTGATGTCCGCTATCCAGGAATTATAACAAAAGCTGAAATCAATATTTGGAACAAACGCTAATCCTGCGGGATTTAGAAACATAGAAGATGCATCATTGCAAATGCTATTAGATGCACCACCCATTGCTGTTGATCTAGCATTCGGATCAATATCTAAAAACTTCATTCCTGCCGTACCGAGCTTCTTATAGTCCTTTCCAGAACATGGAACAGTGAAAAAAACAGAAATAAAAAATATCCACACTACGAATATTGTTCTTTTCATCTCTTACTCTCTCTACAATTTTTAGAATTCAATTCTTGATCTACTCTGATCACATTTGTATACATCTGTTTATCTTATTACAACAAATTTGCCTATGGTTTTACCCAGATCATTACCATTTTCATCTTCCGCCTCATCAACAACAAATATGTATAATCCACTAACAATATATTGTCTGGCATAAGATACTTGATTCCACGATGCTACATTGCTCGGACTTGGAATTTTATCATACGTCCATAAAAGATCACCGGTTTGATTATAAACCCTAATTCTGCACTTATATGGTAGATTAAAAAAATTGAGCGTATTATATGTCCCTATATTCAACTTAACCCCATGAACATGGTAAGGATTAGGTACAACAATAACATTATCAAGACTTTTAGCTGATGGTCGAAAAGCAGCTGCACCCTGTCTTGTCTCTTGACCTTCTCCCCCAGGTGCCGTTCTATTTAGAAATCGGTTAGATTCCAGTCCATCTTTGTCAAATGCCGTAATATAGTACCAATAGCATCTTCCCAAATCTACATCATTATCTTCATAACGGGTGGTCGTATCAGTCGATTCATAAATTTTTTTATATAGCGTATCTACTGGATCAATAAGATCGAAATAAGGCATAATTCTACGATATACTCTATATCCAGCCCAATCGAGTTCACCGGTATCAGGATCAGGTTCCTGTGAAACATCCTCCCAGGTTATGCACACACGGGCAGTATCAGAGCAGTAGTGCACTGAAGGAGGAGGTAAAGGATCCCTGATATTTATGTCTATCGCCGAACCCTGTACAATTGAGAAGTCCCAAATACCAGAACTATTATCACAAAAAGCCCTTCTTGCTTTTGAAATTGTAGCAAATAGTGAATCTCTTCCTGATCTTATTACATCTATATATTCTGGAGAGCCAGGTAAGTACTCTTTACCCAATTCAATTGCCCGTTTGAAGCTAATACTACCGACAGCCAAACAAGTTACCATACGAATACTTTGACCTGTTTCAGTAAACTCATAGGGACCAAAAGTCATCGTAGCTGTTTTGAGGAACTCATCAGTGGCATAACCAGTCCCAGTGGCATATTGTCCTGTTTCCCAATTTAAAGGTTCCTCAATATGTGTAGTAGCACTTAACATTTCGTATACACCTTCATCACTTCCCTGTTGGCCGATGGAAATCTGTGAACTTAGATTTTTCCAATTTCCACAATGAGTCATTTTAGGTTGATCTATATCATTTGTATGGTCATCAACAGCTTTATCCACATAAAAAACTGCTCTACCAAAATACTGTGGAGAAAGTGGCTGCCCAGTCAGCTGATATGGATCTCCTTCATCATTTCCGGAAGAAAAATTAGGACTTGCATCACCATCCCAACTATATAATACCTTGAGCGAATCACCCTGTTCCTCTCCATAAAAATCCACCCAATCATCATTACCCTCTAAAATTCCGGAATTTTTCTCAACTACCAACACACCACGACCAGATATTTGCGACATACTCTGTAATCCTATATAGACTTCATGTAGCTGATTGTTCGGATTTTCGATATTCGGATCTTCATTATAATTCCCTGTATTAGTAAATGTATATTCAACTATAATAAAATCATCGTATTCATGATTAGACCATGCGTATGCTTTCTGTGTTACTGAAAGTCCAATGGAGGTATTGCATGTATTAGTTACCATCTGGTCTGAAGGCAAATCTGGATTAACTTTAAGATTGGTTGGCTGCGGTGTATTCCAATTTTTATTACGATTATTTATATCAAGAACCCATAGCTCGGGAATGGAATACCGAAAATAACCCTTAATCAAATCTCCATCAGCATCACGAATGGGGAAATATGAATGACCAAGGTGGTCCAATTTGTATAATGTTTGAGCAGCTTTATATCCAATTGAATCTTGAAAGTCTTTACAAGCAGTAACAAGACCCCAATAAGATATTAGACGTTGAGACCCATAAACACTATAATCTGCAGGCCATGATAATGAACCAGAATAATTACTTGCCGGTACATTCCAATGAATATCTCCCGAAATTAGTTCAAAGTTTTCATCTACTTGAGAAAAAACTATTTGACTGATGAGTAATAAAACTAAGACAGATGCAATTCTTTTCATTTTCTATCTTCCATTCTATTTTTTAGATAATCCTCATTAAAGTATTTAGTTTCGATTTGAGAAAAGCATAAACTATTATTCGATTCGCTCATAAATATGGTTAAACCTTTTACATCTCAATTCTAAAACCAATAAAAACTTGACGCGGATTCAGGAACAAATAGAACGGCTCAGGCTCGGGCAATCTTATGTAACTTTTTTCTCTATTATAGGGATAATCGCCAGCTCTATCACCCTCATCAAATTTGAGAGAATTTAAATAGTTCTGGAGCTTAGTGTCGTCAAAAGCCGCTCGGTTCATGTTTTTATTATTAAAGACATTCAATACCTGGACATAAAAAACTGGATTGGCAAATCCAAATAATCTTCCAAATCGTTTTGTAAATCTCAAATCAACGGCATAGTGAGATTTCCATTGCACATTTTGGAAATTTTTATATTCCTCACGAAGACCCATGATGTAATTGTAATCAATCTTAGGTTGTGATTTCCACCAGAATAATAAATTAAGATTAATGCCACCTAATAGGTAGTCTCCAAAATATTTTGGTCCAAAATCGATTGGAGTATGAAAATCTATACTTACATTCCACCTTGGTCTTGCGGAAGGTTTTTCCAAAGCACTTTGATAAAGAGTTGAATCAAACCTCGGACTCTCAAGAAGGTTACTATACCCATATCTTCCCGTAGAATACACTTCATATGTGCCATTAATCCAACCTGTAAGAAAACGACCTATTCGTTTCTCAAATCGAAATTCTATCCCCCGAATATCTTCAGACCCGGAATTACTCCAGGATTCATAATTAATGCGTCTATAATTATACACTGTATCTATTGGCTCATAAACATGTAAAGTATCGTAGAATCCACTTACTGCATATTGTCTTGCTAAATTAGTTATATCTCTATAGTAAGCAGTTACTTGAACATTAAATACGTCAAATAAGCTCTGAGCATAACCTACTTCATACTGAATAGTTTTTTCGTAATCCAGGTTTGGATTTCCTAATCTATGTACTTCAGCAGAAAGTTTCTCTCGACGCAGAAAGTAGTATCTTTTTTCCAGATCAGGGAGCTGATTATAGTGACCATAATTAAAAAATAGCTTTGCGTCTTGTCCCAGAGGGTGTGACACTGCGATTCTTGGGGAAAGAACAGTTCTTTTTTCAGGCGATGCAAATGTAGGTTCGACACCCACAGAATCTGCCAAGTAGGTATCAATATGACGATTATCTGTTCCATCTCCCATTTTTACCCACGTTCTACTAAACCACGGCTGATACGGGTAATTTTGGATGTCGTACCAAGTGTGATGTGGGATAGAAAAATCTGCTCTTAATCCAATAGAAGCAATCATACCTTTAAATTCTAATTTATCCTGAAAATATACTGCTCCTTCTCTCGTGTAAACATGCCATTTCCACCAGTACCTATCAGGCATATCATAATTTCTATATTCATCTTTCACAACATCCATGTAGCTAAATTCTAAACCCATGTTAATCTGGTTATATTTGTTTACTTGACTGTAAACATTTGTTCTTAAATGAACGCTTGAGGATCTACTATTTTCAAGATTATGATAACTCCCGGCTATTCTTACATTGGTAATACTTTCAATATTTGACCAGAGAGTTTCATCTCTATAATACCCCTGTGGTGCCAAAGCGTATGGACCGGATAAATCCACAAAAATTTTGGGATCAGTAGGATCTTCCAGCCTTATCGTTTCTGTAATATCGCGCTTTTGATTATCGTATCTACCAAAAATGTTAAAACCGCTATAGTTTAGTGAAAAATCCCAGAAGGTTTCGTTGGATATTGTATGCGTTATGTTTAAACCATATTGTCTCCTAATTCTTGTAGAAACAGAGAATTCACTGTAAGGCCATAATTCGTCTTCATGGGCTATTCTGTGGTGGATAAACCATGCAAATGCCTCAGGAGTCTCAATTACATTACTCTGATCATTTTTATCGGGCTCAATACTTCCTAGACCTTCCACGCTGGTCTCTCTGTCAGTTCGGTTTATCCCACTGGTTTCCATGTAACTCCCTGTAAGAACCATTTTTGTAGTTGGAGTTATCTGGGAATTTATTTTTAAGCTAGTTCCCCAATCTTGGAAAAAGTCTTGTTGTGCTCTGATGAGATAATAGTTTCTCTCAAATCGCCCTGATGCAAAAAAGGATGTATTTGGTAAAAAGGGTACAGGTCCACCAAAAGTAATATTTGTATTCAAATCCGGCTTATTGCCATATTTTACTACATCATCTCGATTTCTCCATTTATACAATTCCCGGCAGAGATAAGGTCTATTATAGAATTTTCCATAAACCGGATCAGTGGAATCAACCGCAGCTGCTATAGATTTCCACCCTTCGAATAGTAATTCAGCACCAAGGGTATCATATACTCCATATTCACCAGTAATCGGATCTCTTATAGAATTATTCCAAACAACTCGGGATAGGGAATAAATAGAGTTGGTAATGGCTTCATCACTTAAATATATCTTCTGCTCTCGTTCATACCAGCGCTCGCCAAAGTGTTTTATTCCAGGCATTGAGGCTCTAACATCAAATGTAAAAGAATAATCCCTACCTCCTTCTTTTGTTTGAACTCGAATAACACCTGCCCGTGCATTGCCATATTGTGCACTAAAACCCCCAGTTAAAATTTGAACCTCTTGAATCGCATCTGGATTCACTCTTGTATATAACATATTATCAATTCCGTCCCTTGTCTCAATACCGTCAATAGTGAGACTGATTTCATGCTCTCGTCCACCCCTTATTATCAGACCCCTTGAATCCAAGACTTCGGTACCCATTTGTCGGCTCAATACATCTTTAAATTGCAGCACAGGCAAGTTCTCTATCTCTTTTCCAGTAAATACAGTGGAAGTATTAGCTACTTCTATATTCACCACTGGCTTCTCTGCAACCACCACAACCTCTTGACCAGAAATAACCGTTGGATTAAGTGAAAAGTTCAACGAGGTTGTCATGTCCACTCTTACACGAACCTCGGTTTTGCTAAGTGGATCATAACCCATCATTGAAGCTTTTACATTATACATTCTAGGAGGTAAAGCCAAGATAAAGAAATCACCCTCTTCATCAGCTGCCGCGCCATAGGTTGTCCCTTCGATGAAAACATTTGCTCCCGGCAGTGGTTTGCCGGTCTCAGAGTCAATTACCCTACCAGAAATTTTACCTGTAACACCAGCCTGTGCTAACTGATTTGCAATAAGAACTACCATAACAACGATCAGACAGGTAGAAAATAACCTTTTTGTTCTTTGAAATTTCTCCATCGTTTACTCTTTCTTATTTAAAACAAAAAAATTCTATTACGACTAAGAATTTAATCTTGAAATTTCTCTCCTTAGCACAATTGGACATTAGATCGTATCCCGTACCACCAACTCCGGTTTGAGAACGATTTGTTTTACTTCTATGACATCTTCCGAATTAAGTTTGTCAAGCAAAATGCTTGTCGCGGTTTTACCTATCTGAAACGTAGGCTGTCGAACGGTCGTTAGTGGAGGATAAAGATATTTTGAAATTTCTATGTCATCATAACCTACTATTGCAACATCCTGAGGAATATGCAGCCCTGCTTCAAAAATAGCCTTTATAGCCCCAATTGCTAATCTGTCATCCCACACAAATAGAGCTGATAATTTCTTATTTTGTACTATTAATTCTTTAACAAGGTTGTAACAAGACTCTATAGTTTCTTCACATGTCATTACTCGTAAAGCATTTAAAGGCAATCCATTTTCCCTAATAGCTTTCTTACATCCTGCTATCCTCTCTTTTCCACTTGAGGCTGTCGGTTTTGCGCAAATATAAGTGATCTTTTTGTACCCTCTTTTTATAAGTTCATTTACAACAGAATATGCTCCATGAATATTATCATTGATTACATAATCGCATTTCAATTGATCAGTATGGCGATTAAGAAAAGCAAAAGGTACAGGAATATTCTTCAGTTCTTCAACATACCTGTTATCTTCTTGGACGGGATATATTAGCATACCGTCCACACGCTTTTCTCTCAGAAGCCTTATTAACTTGAGCTCTTCATCCGCACTATTATTGCTATTACACAAAATAACACCATATCCACGCTCACGTGACTCATTACATATACCATCGATCACTTCTGCATAGAAAGAATCCTTGGCATTCGGAATGATAATACCAATAGTTTTTGTTTTACGAGTTACTAAACTCTTTGCAAGGCCATGCGGTGTGTAGTTGAGTTCTTGAGCAATTTTTTTGATAAAATCTTTGGTCTCTCTACTTATATCAGGTTTGTCATTAAGTGCTCGTGAAACAGTGACAACTGAAACTCCTACCTTATTTGCAATATCTTTCATCGTGACAGTCATTTGTCAGAACTCCTCCTCTTAACAAACTTTCCCAGGGTTTTTTCATGAACATTACTGAACAAAGAATCCACTGCCGTAATCGGTAACGTTAACGATAACGTTAACGTTTACGTAAAAATACGAAGTTGATTTTTATTTGTCAAGTATTTTTTTATTTTTTATTATTGATGCAGTCTAAAATTCGGCAACAGTTATATCTTACAATCGATTTATTGTCAGTCCACCATCGACCATAATTACCTGTCCGGTTGAATAGGGTAGATCACCTCTTACGAGCGAAGCAACAGTCTTCCCTACATCTTCCGGTATGCCCCAACGTGATTGCAATAGCAGACCTTCAGCGATCATCTTGTCATATTTAGTCTTCACAGCAGCTGTCATATCGGTTCTGATGATACCAGGTCGTACTTCATAGACTAAAATATTGAACTCTGCCAATCGAACTGCCCAGAGCTTTGTAGCCATACTTATACCTGCTTTAGAAATACAATATTCACCTCTATTTGGCGAAGCTACTGTCGATGATACAGAAGAAATATTTACAATATATCCTGAAAAATCAGGCTTTGATTTTTTTTGTTTGATCATCCAATTAGCAGTTAATTGAGTAAGAAAATAAGGACCCTTTAGATTCACACTGATTACCCAGTCAAAACTTTCTTCCGAGGCATCTAATATATCCTTTCTCTCTTTCGGAGCAACACCAGCGTTATTTACTAACACATGAAGGCATCCAAAGTGTTCATCTATTTCCCTTAAGAGTTTTTTTCGTGCTTTGAGATTGCTAACATCAGTCTGTATATAGAGAACTTCACAATCCATTTTGCTAAGTTCTTGTACTGCCAACTCTGTTTCCTTTTCATCCCTAATATCACCTATAACTATATTATAACCTTCCTTTGCAAGAGATTGGCAAACACCATAGCCAATACCACGACTTCCCCCCGTGATCAAAGCAACTTTTTTCATACAGAACTCCTCTTAATGTTCACTGTCATCTTGTGGAATTGATTTAAGCTCTGGAATATCAACACAACTTCTCTTTTCCCAGGACTCATATCCTTTTTCCGCCAGCTGAACCCCTTTGGCACCTTCCAGCAAATTCCAACGAAAAGGTAGATCTTTTACTATGTATCTAAGAAACATTTCCCACTGAAGCTTGAACGCATTATCATACTCCTGATGATCTGGAACCAGGGTCCATTCATCCGAATAATCAATCGGACTCTCTACATCTGGGTTCCACACCGGACGAGGGGTAGCTGCAGAGGACTGGATAAAACAGTTTCTCAATCCAGCAACAGCTGAACCCTTTGTTCCATCAACTTGTATTGTCAACAAGTCATCTCGCTTTACGCGTGTTGCCCAAGAGCAATTGAAATGTGCTATAATTTCTTCATCCAATTCGAAAGTTGCATAAGCTGCATCATCGGCTGTACATTCATAGAGATTGCCATTTTCATCCCAGCGCTTCTTGATGTGTGTAGCACCATGGCAGCATACTGCTTTAACTTTGCCAAAGAGATTCTCAAGCAGATAGCTCCAGTGAGGAAACATATCAATAATAATACCTCCCCCATCTTCTTTCCTGTAATTCCAGGAAGGACGCTGTGACTGAACATTATTACCTTCAAATACCCAGTAGCCAAATTCACCTCTCACAGAAAGGATTCTTCCAAAAAAACCAGTATCAATCAGCATCTTAAGTTTCAAGATGCCTGGTAACCAGAGCTTATCCTGGACTATTCCATGTTTGACACCTGCCTTTTGTGCTAAAACGTAGAGCTTATATGCCTCTTCTGTTGTTAAAGCTGATGGCTTTTCGCAATACACATGCTTGTTAGCGGCGATAGCTTTTGAAACCCACTCGAATCGGCGGGTAGTAGATTGCGAGTCAAAATATACAGGAAAGTCAGGATTTGCCAGTACACCTTCGACATCCGTGGAATACTTCTCGATGCCTGAAAGCTTTGAAAGCCTTTCCAGGTTGGCTGGATTGTATGGGTCCGATAATGAACCAACAAGAATCGGGTCTGGCATAATGACCTCATCGGGACTGACTTTAACACCTCCCTGCCTGATTATCTCTACAATTGATCGCATTAGATGTTGGTTACTGCCCATACGACCAGTAACGCCATTCATTATTATGCCGACTTTATGTGTTTTTATATTTCCCATTTGTAATTTCCTTTCATACTATTCATACTATAAAAGTTAAACTCTTATCTTACAGGCTTTTCCGTACACTGAGGATGAGCACCCTTCGGCAAAGGAGGAACGTCAATGCCAGCTTTAGGCAAAGTACCACTCAGCTCTTGACGCCAGTGTGCTACATCCCCAGCCGGTCCATAGCAATAAATCATTTGTAAGGGTTTATCTCCAATATTAGTCAGTTGATGATACACTTCCTGGGGAATGTACACAACCTGCCCAGAGGTCATGATTTGTCGTTCCTCTCCAAGGCACATTTCACCGGTTCCATCCAAAATAAAATAGATTTCTTCCTGTTCCTGATTGTGCCATGGTACTTGACCTCCATTCGGCTCCAAGGTTACATAGCCCATACAGAAATTCTTAGTTCTGATTGGAGACATACCTCCAACTAAATTTTTTGTTGTTCGCCGCGCCGGGTAACAGCGTCCTTCTGTCTCACTTAGATCTGCTATAATCATTTTCTCCTCTTTTCTTGCATTAGACACATACTATTCATTTTACTCTTTATGGGGTTTTATCCAAAAAACTAAATAAGGCTCATTCTTGATTATTTTCTGAACATAAAGTGCAACCTCACGAATATGATAATCCCCCCACATACTCGATTCTCCACAAGGAATCTTGTATTCAGGAGGAATATAATCCCACCCATTAGGACGGTGATAAATTGAGTGTAAAATCAAACCTTGATGACTTTCATCCTGGCTCAAATATGGTTCATCTAATAGTGTGTTCAAAACTGTCAACCCAGCTTGCCAATATCGTTTTCCTTCATCCGTTTTTCCTTTGTCCTTTAAGTAATTCCCCAACCGGAGAAGTCCTTGTGCAGCTATCGTAGCAGCCGAGCTATCCACCGGTTCATAGTCATTGTATGGTTCCGCAGAACGGTTTAAATAATCACCTAGTTTATATAGTAGAGGTGCTCCTGTATCCCAGTAGGGAACCCCATTGGATGGTGTATTTTCTAAGTAAAAATCACACGTCACTTGGGCTGCTTTTAACATACATTCCTCTATCTGACATTTTCCTCCAAACTGTTGTAGTTCATCATCTTTAACTGTTTCCAAAAATTCCAACTCCTCAGAATAACCTAGCATAACCCAGGCTAATCCACGTGTCCATGTTGTGAATGCAGAAAATCCTTGTTGAGAATTGGGACAACGATAGTTGCCATCATTAAGGTTAAAAATACTCTCATGTACTACACGTCCTTTAATATCATAAGCATCTCGACCTTCCCCATAATATATAGTATATTTCGCTGTAGTACGTGCATGTTCAATCAGACGCTCTAACAAATTTACTTTTACGTCATTTTCATCCATCAACACATGACTAAGTTGATGCGCCACAGCGAGAACACGTAAAGTTCGAATCGTATCAGCAAAGAGAGAGTGCGGCCCATTGAAGGAGTAAATGTAGCCGCCTCCGTCATGGATCTTGGTCCAGCGTCTCGCTTGGATAGCACCAGAGCACTTCAAGGCAATCTCATAAAAGCTGCGCTCCCAGCTGTTGTCTTCGATTTTGCCCTCATTCATCAAGCGAAGAAGATTGCCATAAGTACTAATATTATTGAACCCATGATCGTGGACACCAACATGTGTAAGATGTGGTGCCATTCTCTTTAGAGTATTACTACGTCCGATTTCTAGAAATTCGCTATTGCCGGAAGCGTCATATTGTAAAATTGCCGAACCCCACTGAAAGCCTTGTGTCCATTCTGTCCAACCCATGGAAGTATATCTACCCTGTAACGTAAACACCGGCGAACCTTTTGATGTGTTATAACTATTTTCTATAGATAAAATTTTTGCTGCGGATAGTTCCCACAATTTTTGAATCTTTGATTTAAAATGAAAAGGCTCTAATTTGTAATTAATCTTGATCATAGTTAGATAGATCTCCTTCTGTCGATTTTTTGGAATTACTTGATAATTCTAAATGAAACATTCACACTATTTCTAATCGTCTCTGTATAAAATGCATTTATGTTCATTATCACAAACTATTGGTAGAATCATACTTCATAAAAGCCAAACAATTGATTTACGCTATTAATTTAATTCAATCATTCACAATCATCTACAAAAAAAATTTTCTATCAATCTCACATAATAAAAATTAACAATTTTTCCAATATTCTTCTTTGATATGTATCTGTATCTCTTCTATAATCTTGTCTGATAGTATATTTTGATTCTCTTTTAATTAAGCTCAGACATGTATATCGAAATCTCCCTTGTTATAATAAATTGACGACAACTTAATGAACTTAAAATGAGTCATCTTGGGAATTACAAATTGTTCCTACCCCAAGACAATTTATCAAATCCAACGCATCCGATTTTAGAAACCACTATAAATTTCTTGCAACGACCTTTCTTCGCCTTACTTAAAAGTTCTTTACTACATACAATACAGTAGATATTAACCGTATCAAAAAGATTCCCATCCATATACAAAGTAGCGTCAATTGTACTTAAGCTTTCTTTATTAAATGAACCTTCGACAATATTAATATCCAAATCAACAATTGCTAATCATATTATATTTTACCGCAACATTTTTTATACTTTTTCCCACTTCCACATGGACAGGGATCATTCCTGCCAATCTTTTCTTTCCTTGAATCCTTCCTCTCCAGCAATTGCATTGATCTATTCATTCCCTGTTGTTGGTACTTCCACTCTTCTGCCATCTTTTGAAAATGTGTATCAGCATAATCAAAGAACATTTTATAAGATTTACAAAAATGGTTTAGATTTTTATCTCTTGGATCCCGAATTCTGTCCTTTGTACAACCTCCCCAGCAATGCTTCAACCATTTACAATTCTTACAATCCTCGGGAAGTGTCGATTTCATCTTTCCAAATTCACTCTGACGGTCTGAATTTAAAAATATTGTCAAATCATCTTGCATGATATTACCTAATTTCCACTCAGGCTCAACAAAGAAATCACACGAATAAACATCACCATTATGTTCAACAACAACGTAGGTTCCACATTCTTTTAACAATGTACATTCTGGTGACTCCAAACCAACATAAGTAAAGAATAAAGAATCAAAGTATCTGATTGATGTTGTCGGTACACCATCGACAAAGTCCGCTTGCCACAAATCAAATAGTCTGCATAAAAAATCCCCGTAATCTTTAGCAGTAACAGAAAACGGGGCAGCTATCTTTGGGTCCCCTACGTCGGTTTCAACAATTGGAATAAATTGCATAAAATCAAACCCAAGGGATTTGTGAAACTGATAAATTTCTTGGGGAAACTTTACTGAATAATTGTTGACCACAGAAAGTGCATTAACTGCTACACCAGAATCAAGCATGAGCTTAGCACCATCCACTACTCGCTTCCAGGAACCTTTACCATTTTTAAAATGCCGGTACTTGTTGTGGATATGTTCAGTACCATCAAGTGAAAGTCCAACCAAGAAGTTATATTTCTTCAGGAATTTTGCCCATTCTTTATTTAGCAATACACCATTTGTCTGTAAACCATTGCTAACTGATTGACCTCTGCCATAGAGTTGTTGTAATTCTACTGCTTTTTCAAAGAAAGAAATGCCCATTAATGTAGGTTCACCACCTTGCCAACCAAAAGAGATGTGCTCACCTCCTCGAGCCATTGCCTGTTTTATCATCTCTGCCAAAACCTCTTCAGTCATACGATGAATGTTCGTTTGGGTAAACATGTCTCTTTTCTTTAAATAGAAACAATATTCACAAGCCATATTACAATCTGGTCCAGTAGGTTTTACTAATATCGAGTTCAATTGTTTTTTATTTTTGATGTTTCAGTATTATCCTTTCTAAATCGCTTTGTTGCGAAATAAGTTATTTCCGTTTTTTACAAAGCGTCAACAAACTCCTCAATCTTTTTATTATGACTCTTTTCATAAATTTGCTATGACATCTTTCTTTGTCAATTTTGAAGCCGGTCAGGGATAATCTCCATTTATACCACTCCCTTTCCTGATTTCTTGACATGCCCATATCTTATGTAATCAGTACAGTGAAATCCAGATCCTTTAAACCTTATAAACGAAATGCTCATTACTCTTACTACTTCACAACCGTGTATAGGACAAACCGGATTATCTATCATGAGTGAAACTGTTTTTTTCAAAATGAACAGCTCTAACATGTTGTCAGAACATAACTTCGCAAATTGACTAAAATGTGGATTGTCATTTGTTGTTTGGAATTTGTTATTTGAGATTTATTTAGGTTTATTGTTTATATACAATTTTTCCACCAACCATTGTCATTTTAACCCGAATTGTTCGAATACTATCAACCGGGCAGGTGAGATAATCTTTGGAAATCACTATGAGATCAGCCAGCTTACCGGATTCAAGGGAACCTTTTAAATCTTCTTCAAAAGTTCCATACGCATTGTTAATCGTATACATTTTCAGGGCCTGTTCCCTTGTTATGGCCTGGGATGGTTCGATAATTGTTCCCCGTTCCGTTTGTCGGGTAATAACAGTCCACATTCCCAGAAACGGATTATATGGATTGATGGAACTATAGGAATCAAATTTGACCATGTGATCAGTTCCGCCATTTACAACTATGCCCGCCTCCAACATGGATTTAAGCGGCAGAAAATTTCTAATACGTTCGGGCCCAAGAATATACTTCATAGCATCCGCATCCTTATAGAACCATGCAGGTTGGCAATCCGCGATAACGCCCAATTTGCGGCACTTTTCTATGGCTTCAGGTGTGTAAAAATTCCCGTGTATAATAGAAAAACGTTGTGGATTAATAGGGCTGCTGCGGTTGGCTTTTTCATAAGCTTTCAGCAGCATATCCATAGCCCCGCCTCCGGTACAGTGCGCGGTCATTTTCCAGCCATGGTCGTGTCCAATAGATACAGCTTCCTGTAATTGTTCTTCACTAATATTAACAATCCCCCGATATTCCGGATCCTTAATGCCGAATATATCCTTTGCTTTTAATCCCCAGGGCTCCCGTAAATAAGCCGTACCCGTAAGAATTCCACCATCCAGCCCAAATTTGAGTGCACCGATGCGGATCATTTCATTACCAAACCTGCTGTATATACCCCATTCTTTGAGTGCAGCGGTAAATTGTTCTTTTGAATCAAAGGAAGGTGCGGCAATATTAACACAAACTCGAATCTGTAGTCGGTTTTTCCTCAGGAGGTCTAAATACATTTTGAGCCCGGCCAGCCTCTGATATCCATCCGTTATACTGGTTAATCCCACCTGGTTATAACGCTTAAGCATCACTTCCAGGGCGTGGAGTTTCTCTTCATAAGTAAGCTGCCTGTTTGGAATGCTTTTCAATAAGGAAAAAGCCGATTTTCGGATTATTCCGGTTGGTTCCCCGGTTTGAGAATCTTTTAAGATACCTGGATGATGAGAATCTTTTGTAATACCGGAAATACGCATGGCATAAGAATTTATCATTCCAGAATAGGAACCATTTAAAAATACAGGGTTATTGGGTGCGACTTTATCCAATTCATCACGCGTAGGCTGGCGCATTTCTCTTAATCGTGTAGGGAAAAGTTTAGGATGGATAATCCATTCCCCGGATTTATTCAGTTTCGCCTGAGATTCAATGTAATCCAACAACTGTTTAAGAGAATGCACATCCGGGATTTCCTCAAATAATTCACTTTGTGATGCCATTACAGGATGGACATGGGCATCAATTAGACCGGGAAGCACGGTTTTACCTTTAAGATCAAACTTTTCAGTTGCAGAGTCAGATAGCTTCAGAATCTCAGGATTTGTTCCCACAGCCTGGATTCGATCGCCTTTTATTGCTATGGCTTCTGCAATTTCAAAATTTTTGTTTACGGTTACGATCTTACCATTAAATAAAATCATACCCGGGGTATTATCAGAATCCATGTAAATTTTTCTCCTTTACTAATTAAAGAACATCTGACATCGAGAACTTTAGAATGAGACCAAAGTCTATATTGCCATGGTATTATGATAAGATACTTATTTTCATTGCTGTATCCCTTTTGATTCCGGAAAAAAGTCATGTATCTTAATCAGACTCTCCTTTTCAGCAGATTCATAAATGGCAAATAAAATAACAAGCGCGTTTAAACCATCCTCGCCACTAGTGCCGCGTTGAGGCGCTTTGTTATTCAGCACACAATCTAGGAAATGTGCAATTTCACTCACATAGCCCAGGGACATGAACTCGTCAACAGCCGGTTTAGTCCAGCCGTGGGTAAAATCCGCTTTTTCAATGGCATATCCATAACCAGTACGGCTGTATACCGAAAGAGGAGAGCCTTTAGTAAGGTCAATATGAATATTCCCTTCAGTACCGTATATTTCTATTTTGTCGTCCATGCCACCGCAGGTAATATAATTACTTTCCACAAAGCCTCTTGCACTACTGTCAAACAAAACCAGCGCCGCAGCCCAATCTTCGCCGGTGTAATCTTTATGCAAAAGATTCTTTTCTGCGCCTGCTGTTTTCATTCCCATTACCTGAGTTACATTCTGCTCCAAAAGCCAGGGAAGAAAGGCAATCGGATGAATACCTAAATGAATCAGAGCTCCACCGCCGCAATACTCTTTCTTCTGAGCATAAATAGAATGAGAACCGTTATGTGTTTCCTTTGCTTTCACATATAAAATGTCCCCAATACCGCCTTCCTGGCAAATTTGTTTGGCTCTGACTAATGCGGGAGCAAAAATCCAATCTTCGGCATACATTAATTTTACCTGCTTTCCACGGCAAATTCTAACCATTTCCAGTCCGTCCTCAATAGATGTCGCCAATGGTTTTTCACAAATGATTGCTTTTTTACCAGCCTCGGCAGCAGCGATTACGACTTCCTTATGCAAAAAATTTGGTACACAGACGCTAATAAGATCGATATCTTCTTTTTCAAACATCTCACGGTAATCGTTGTAGCGATTTGGTATTTGATACGCATCTGCAAATTCATCCAGATTATCAACTGCCACTATTGAATGGATAACAGCGGAAGGACATCTTTTATATGATTCTGCATGCAGCATGGCGGCAAACCCGGACCCGACAATACCAATTTTTAATTTTTCCATTTTTATTCCTCACTTTTCAACACACCTCTATTATTCACCATCCGGGACCGAGACCTCGGAATCGGGATGGTTGATGAATTTTTCAGGCACAAATCATTTCTAAATTATCATTAGGACAGCGCCACACACAGACGCCGCACCCGACACATTCTTCTTTATTTATATAAGGCTTTCCATCATCATTGGAAATGGAAATAGCAAAAGAGCTGCAGAGATCAGCACACAGCATACAGCCCTCGCCGCAGCCACAGTTTAAACATCGTTTTGCTTCAGCAACAGCTTCTTCCTCAGTAAAAGTTCTGGTATATATGTTAAAATCTTGAATCCGTTCACAGGCTTTTCTTTTATAATTTTTTTTTGCAGGTTTTCGTTTAGCGTTTCCTTTAGTTTCCAGCACGTACGATCTTTCAATTTGGGATAACGCTGGTATCGCCCCAAGCACAGCATTCTCACCGGATAAAGCCTTATCTATTGCAATGGCTGATTTCCTGCCGCTGGCAATCGCTGAAATGACGTCGCTTGGACCAACTGCGGCATCACCCGCAGCAAATATATAATCCAGTTTGGTTTTACCGGTTTCAGGATCACATTCAACGGTTCCGTTTCGTGTAATCTCTGAAAGTTCATCACCTATATGTTCAATTTTTTGACCGAGTGCCGAAATTACAGTATCCGCTTTTAAAATAAATTCTGTGCCTTCAACCTCAATGGGTATTCTCCGATTGGAAACGTCTTTTTCACCCAGCACATAATTGATAAGTCGAATAGCAATGACTTTATTATTGTTAACAATAATTTCTTTTGGCGAAACAAGATACATGATTTTAACGCCCTCTTCTTCTGCTTCTATCACTTCTTCCGGACCGGCGGGCATTTCATCTTTCGTACGTCGATAAGCAATATATACCTGGTCGGCACCCAATCGTTTGCAGGTTCGCGCGGCATCAACTGCACTAAAGCCACCGCCAACAACCACTACTTTTTTGCCAATATCTGGCTTTTCACCATGATAGACCCTGTTTAAAAATTCAAGAGCAAAATAATAACCATTGGTAAATTCACCAGCAACATCGAGTGGAATGCATTTTTGTGCGCCAATTGCAAGAATAATCGATTTAAATCCTTGTTGTTTTAATTGAGAAATCGAAAAATCTTTAAACAATTCTTTCGACGTCTCTATTTTTATGCCCATGCTTTCGATTTCTCTTATTTCTTGATCAATCACTTCCAAAGGTAATCGATATCGTGGAATGCCGCTCCGCAGCAGACCGCCAGGATTGTTTTCCTTTTCAAAAATAATTACACCATATCCAGCCATTTTAAGATAAAAAGCAGCAGAGAGCCCGGCCGGACCTGCACCGATAACAGCAACTTTTTCAGACTTTTCCGGCGCAAGATTCAAACGAGGTTTCCAATTATTTTTCCGGCCGTATTCCATGACAAATCGTTTAATCTCTTTGATTTTAATGGACTCGTCCACATCTTTACGCACACATGCAGATTCGCAGGGATGATTACATGCATAAGCGCATATCGATTGCAAAGGACCTGACGACGTGATAAGATCGTACGCCTTTCTAAAGTCCTTTTTCGAAACAGCCATTACATATCCCTGGGCCGGAATATAATTGGGACACGCAACTACGCACGGAGCCGAAAGCAATCTGTCTTTAACTTGAGCATAACCTTTGCTCAATGTTACTGTTTTAGCTGATCGTAAGTCATCGACGATTGATCCTCTGAAATCATCGAGAGATGAATAACCCATATCTGATAAATATGTTCTCAGGTCGGTAATTATATCTTGTAAAAATCCAAATCCGCTTAAAATGGTTTCCGAGCAAATTCCGAATAAATGTGCTCCCATTAATGCCATTTGAACGACATCTTTAAAATTTCTAATTCCTCCTGTTGCGGTAATGATTGGTCCTGAACCAACCAGTTTTCTTATTTCATAGACATCCCTTAATGCAAGAGGCTTAATAAATTCTCCGGCAAAGCAGGATAAACTCAACTCGTGTTGCAGGAAAAATGGGGATTTACCGGGATTGTAAATATCAAATGGCGGTATTGCAATTCGGTTTGCAGTTCCGCCAACAGCGTCTGCACCTACTTCAAAACAGGCCTTAGCCACCTGGGCAATGCGACCGCCTTCTGGCGTTAATTTAACAAAAACGGGAATGGAGACGCTATCTTTCACAACCCTAATGATATGACTCACGGCTTCAGCATTCTGGCCTAAACTTGCCCCGGTTTTTGGCATGCTGATCTCGTGTTTATTCGATAATTCCACGTTATATGACATGTTCGGACAGCACATATTTAATTCGATGATATGTGCGCCAGCATTTTCAAACTGTTTGGCAAGATATCCCCATCCTTCTTTTACACCTTTTTCGCCGGCATAAGTGATATTTGCCATTATTATCAATTCTGAAGTGTGTATCCGCGCCTCTTCTACAAGTTTAAGCCCCTGATCCGGAGTTAACCTTTTTTCAGTGGTAAAAGCAAATATACCCTTATCCGCAAACCATCCATATCGCGGCTCTCTGTTGATATATGGCTCCGGGCCAATAGTCAATTTAATACTCGCACCGCCCCAGCCGCATTCTTCAGCTCTCATCAACTGTTTCAGACTTCTGGTTGTTGGACCAGAAGCCACAAAGAAAGGATTTCGGAAATGAACATCTTTAATTGAAACTGGGTGAAAAATAAAGTCGTTTTGTTGCATTTTTATAATTCTATTAAATATGAAATCTTACGATATTTTCTATGGATTTAAACAATCTTCCGGAATCTGACCCTGTAACATCAACAAAAGATTATCTGCTGCACGCTTTTGCAATTCAAATAAAGATGTTATTGAATACCAGGCATAATGTCCGGTTGCAATAACCTGCGGATGTGATAACAATTTATCCCGGTTCACCAATGGCGGTTCATCACAAAAAACATCCAAACCCACGCTGTGAAATTTTCCCATCTGAAGTCCTTCTAACAGATCATCTTCACTAACAATTTGCCCACGTGCCGTGTTTATGATAATCGGTTTCTTTCGCATTAATCTTATTTTCTCGCTATTGATGAGACCTGCTGTTTCTTCGGTTAGATTGCAGTGAATCGTTATTACATCACTCTGATCAAGCAGATCTTCTAAACTGGTCTTGACTGCACCTAAAGTGATAAATCGCTCATCCGGAATATAAGGATCCGATGCTAAAATTCTTTTAAAAAGTGAATGTACTTTTTGACACAAAGTACTGCCAATCCGCCCCAGGCCGATAATGCCCAGGATTTTATCGTGAAATTCAATGATTTGTTTTACTGGAGGTGCGCCGTATTGTTTTTTAAGTGACTGCTGTCCCCTTGGTAATGCCCGGGCACAAGAATACATCATTGCAATCGCATGATCTGACACAGCATGATTGGCATATCCATGAACATTAGCAACTTTCACATTATATCGGGTTGCAGCTTCCAGCTCAATATTGTCATAGCCGACGCCATATCTTACAATCGCCTTTAAATGAGGCGCTGCCTGTAAAAATTCATAATTTATTTTGGTCCATCGGATCAATAACCCTACAGCATCTTTTGAAAATAGCATTTTACCCGCGCGATCATGCCGTGAACCAGAGAATATTTCGAATTTATACCCGGCATTTGTAAATAACTTCTGTTCATAATCGAATGAATCATATCCCGTATCTAATACGTATATTCTATTTGACATAATTTAGCTCTTCCCTGGTTTCACTTATAATTCTTTTATTTGAGCCTTTGTGGCTAATGATTTTTTCAGGTTATCAAAACATTGGTAAATCCTGAAAACGACCTCGGCAATAAAGGCTGTCGCACCCTGCAGGGGATTTGCTTTAGCGTTCGATGTCCCTTTTCCATCTTCTATCTTGGATTTTGTTAATTGAATATCCTGTAATAATTCTATTTTTTCGATTATTGCTTCGTATTCAGTAACATCCATTAATACAGCGCCGATTTTACCACGTTGGGTTATTACTAATGGTATTTTAGTCTTATGCACGATATCTAAATACGCCTGGTCACGGATCAGGCGCGCTAAATCATCGCCTGCATTCGTCTTGTTCGGCATTCTCCGCTCACTTCTCCTGCGAGGATGTGTGGGCTAGCCACTTGCGCAGTGTTGCCGCATCCTTTAGGAAATTGCCAGGATCATCTCCTAGAACAAATTCGAGCAGCGCATAGTGAGGGCGACTGTCTCTACTGACCATACTCAAGTCGCGGATCCAGTCGAATTTCCCCTCGGCCAGCGGACGCCGACACGTTTCTCCATTCATGATTCGCAAGTGAAACACATGGATGTTTGCAAGGTATGGCAGAACAGCCTCAAGGCTCGCAACCCGCTGTTCAGGTGTGGCGTTGAGAGGTGCCTGCCAGTAGGTAAACACGTTGCCATGTGACACGGCATCCAGCAAGGCAACGGTTGACTCAGGAGTTTCCGTGAGCGTGTTAGGATGGTACTCGTAGGCAATGCGGACGCCTGCGTCGGATGCCTGTTCCGCAATACGAAGAGTCTCCGACGCGATCATCTCACGATATCGCTCGTCTGCATCCTTCGGGCTCTTCCTGCCCGCCCATATGCGGATGAGCGGGGCACCCAGAGCCAATGCGGTCTCGAGGACGCTCTCAAACGCGAGACCAGTTGCTTCGCTTTCGACGGACCTGTAGTACGATCCATATGAAGCAACTTCTAGCCCGGCGTCGCGCGTCCTTGCCCCCACTTCCCGTGCAGTCTCCAGATTGCCGTGAGGAACGTGGATATCTCCTCCCCATTCGATCGCGGTCAGCCCCGCCTCATTGACAAGCGCAATGATCTCATCCGGTGAGAGTTGGCGAAAGGTAACGGATACAATGCCACTCTCAGTCAACCGTCTCACCATCCTTCCTGTCAAGGCAACTTATATGCCTAACTATATATTTAGTGGACAAAATACA
>DAOUYY010000058.1 GCA_030665885.1 Fidelibacterota bacterium | reverse complement strand
GATACAAAAGAGTGCTCAACTCGTTGTTGATACACGTAATGCTATCAAAGGTAAATATGAAAATGTTATAAAGTTGGGGGTAATATGAAAATTATTAAAAATATATTTTTATGCTTATTGCTTGTTTTTTCCACGAGTGTCTCTTTTACTCAGACTTTCGGCAAAGTTAATATTAGGCCTCAGATTTCAACAGTGACATCTCAGCAGCAAGAGATGCGTATTGTGAAACCCTTCGAAGAATATTTTGCTTTGGAAAGGGTAGTTGATCCAGGTAGATATATAGTCGGGCCTGGTGATGAGTTGGGAATTAACATTCTTACCAGCGAGAATATGATCTGGACATTAAAAGTTAGCCCTACCGGTGATTTACTTATTCCTTCAGTTGGGATCATTAACGTTGCAGGAAAAACACTTCAGAATGTACTCATATCTGTGGTAGATTTTGTAAAACGAAAAGCATATCCCAATGCGAATGTGAATGTTACTCTTATGAATGTTAGGAGATTTCAGGTTCAGATATCTGGAGCAGTTAATAAACCAGGATTCTATACAGTTACTCCGCTTACAAGGTTGCATGAGATTGTTGAGCAAGCTGAAGATTTTCACCAATTTGCACGGGAGTTTAATATAAAGATCATCAAAGCTGCTGGCAAACAAGAAAAAATAGATTTTCTGAATTATCTTTTAAATGGTGACCTTGAAAGCAACCCCACTTTTCTTGAGGGTGATAGAATATTTGTTCCATTTGGCGATGTTGGTAAGGAAGGGATCGTAATAAGAGGGTCTATTTCAGGGAAAGGCTATGATATTATTCAGAAAGGGGAGACCCTTGAAACTTTTTTACAGCGAAGAGCAAAATTTAGTGAAGAGGCTGATCTTGAGAGCGTAACTATCACACGAGTAGAGAATAAAAAAGAGAAATTCTTAACCATTTTTCCAAAAGATTTTAAAACAACAGTGCTCAAACCAGGAGATTCAGTTGATATATTAATTGAACGGGGAGTCTCAGTAAACGGTTTTGTTCAAACACCTGGTGGATATACTTTTTTCCCGGGTTATACTTCATCGGATTATATTAATTTAGCGGGTGGAAATACTGTAGAAGGTGATCCGAATAAATCTATTGTACGGCATTTGGATGAGACAATAGAAAAGGGGCAGTCAGTTCTAATTCGACGTGGGGACGTTGTTGTAGTTCCGAGAACAAGAAAGAGTGTGCTTTTTGGGGATAGTTCAATACTGGAAATTAGCGCTTCACTGACTACGGTAATTTTAACTTTCATTGCGGCGACAGCAAAATAATAAAGAAGTAAAAAGTATTTATACATTAAGTTTATCGTGATTATAGAATTTTTTAGGAGCAGTAGTGGAGAAAAAAGAATTTAATCTATTGGATTGTTTAAATATTATTTGGAAATATTTCTTTGTTAGAGATTATGGCGTTATTTTTATCCATTCTTTTAGCTTCTATAGCCGTAAGATAGTAATGTTATGTACTTGTTTTAGAGAGGTGGTTGAATGAAGGAGAAAAATATAGATTTGCTTGAGTTGATAAAAGTTATTTGGAAGCGTAAAGTCTTTATTATTATATTTGTTTTTATTACTACATCTATTTCTATAGGAATTTCACTACTCCTGCCAAAATGGTACAAAGCGACCGCGCGAATATTACCTTCTTCTGAGGGGCAGTCTCCCTTAGGAATGTTAGGGGGATTTGGAAGTTTTAATTTTGCCCAAATGTTTGGAGGAAATAGTGATCAGTTTCGGATTTTATCTATTCTAAAAAGCAGAAATTTGAAAGAGAATGTTGTACGAAAGTTCAATTTGCAAGAACGATATCACAGTGATTATTTAGAAAATGCAATTAAAAAATTTGATGAAAATATGGATGTAGGCATTGGCGATGAGATGCAGATTTATATTCATATTTGGGACCAGGATCAGGACATGATAGCTGATATTACGAACTATGCTGTTCAATGTTTAGATAGTATTAATATTGCAATTGCCAGTAAAAAGGCGAGTAAAACAAGGCAGTTTTTAGCGGGTCGAATCGATGAAGTGATAGACAGCTTATTATTGTTAGAAGGCAAATTATCCGAATTTATGGAAGGAGAGAATATCATTAGTTTGGAAGATCAGATTCGAGTTAGTGTTGAAAGCGCTGCTCAACTAAGATCCGAGATTATTATGGCTGAGATTGAGTTAGCTGTTACTCGAAAAATGTTGTCGCCAAGCGATCCCAAAATTATGATGTTAAAAAATAGACTAAGTCAACTTAATAGAAAGTACAGTGAATGTTTTAGCGAAAACACCTCTGATAAATTGTTTCCTGATTTTAGAAAGGTTCCTGAACTCGGAATTGGATTAAAGAATATAGAAAGGAAGACGAAATACTACGATAGTTTATTGGAATTTTTAGGTCCGCAATATGAAAAGGCGAAAATAGAAGAAAAACAGGATATTCCAACGATTGAAGTTGTAGATTGGGCTGCTAGACCAGATCGTAAAGATAAACCGCATCGAGCTTTGATTGTAATTATTGTATTTTGTGTAGTAACTTTTTTATCATCGTCTTATGTAGTTATTAAAGAAAAGAAATAATCGAACTACTAGATGTGTGAGAATGTTACTACTGTTTATATTTTAAGAGATAATGATCTATTTTTTGATATGAATTAATACTTTTATACATTCTTTTCATGATTTCAGCGATAGAAAATAATAGATTGCTTAAGCTTAATACTTTTGACATTACGGAATGGCTTTTTTATCTGTATATTTTTTCATTGGTATTTATTTCCGGAATGGCTGTAGGCAATCTTATCTCTAAAACAATTGGTTATATATTGATTGGTTATTTTTTCATCTTCGATATTATTATATATAAGAAGAAAATTATATATTTTGAAGAATTTGTATTCATTTTAATATGGGTAATAATTTGCTTAATATCAGGACTACAGGTTAAAGATCAGCAGCTATACATTGGTCGTTTGGCGACTATCTTTCAACTGGTCGTGTTTTATATAATAAGTTATTCTATTATTGTTAATCATCAAATTAAGGTAAAGAGGCTTTTTTTAGTTATTATTTTCTCGACTATTTTGATTTTTATTCAGGGTATCTGGATGAGGAGTGGTGTGTCTATATTATTAAGAGATTCCCGCTTATATTCAGCTCAAGGAAATCCTAATACTTTAGCCAATTTTGGTATATTCTCCTTTCTGTTTGTGACATATTTTGTTTTTACAGTTAAAAATATTTGGTATAAAATACTCTTTATCCTAATTGATGGATTCTTATTATATGGGTTATTAGAAACAGAGTCTCGGAAGGCAATGGTTGTTATCCCGTTCATAATCTGTTTCTTCTTTATTTTGCATAGTGTGCATCAATATCGTGAAGCACAATCTAAGCTCCGTTTTATAGTACGAACGTGTATAATTTTATCATTATTACTGCTAATTATGTTTGGAATCTATCAATTTTTCATCTATAGTGGATATTTTCGAAGATTTAATAAATTGCTCATGTTTGTTCAGATGCAGAGTGGAAGGAACGAACAGGCTTTTAAAACAATTATTGATTATAGTACTTACGAGAGAAGGCAGTTTTTGAAGTATGGTTTACAAATGTGGCTTGATCATTTTTGGATAGGAAGAGGATTGGATAACTTTAAAACTTGTATTAATGAATATTGGTTGGTATCAAAGCATGTTTACGCGCATAATAACTATGTGGAAATGCTATCGACAACAGGCGTTTTAGGTTTTATATCGTATTATATGATCTATTTAATAATTTTTAAAAAATTGTTTATTGCATTGATGAATAATAATTTAGAACAGAGAAAATTGATACTTGTACATACTCTTCTAATTTCAATGATAGTTATATTAGTGATCGAGATGGTTATTGTTTCATATTACTTAAAATTCATTTGGTTGATTTTACTACTGGCTAGTTCATATACACGACAATTATTGATAGAGAGCTCTAATGCTCCCGATTATGCTTAATGTTTTTAGTTTTACACTTACACAGAAATTATACTATTTATGATTGATAATGATCATACGGGTTTGAAACAGAAAAAGAGGAAAGTTATATCCGATAGTGCTGTTCTTTCAATTGTAGAAGTTCTAATTCGTCTGAAAGGGATTATTTTCCTTCCAGTCATTATTGCAACAATAGGATTGGATCATTATGGCGTTTTTGTTCAAATTTTAGTAAATCAATTTTTAATTTTATCATTTTGCACATTAGCATTAGGGATGGCATTTTTCAGATATACATCCCAATTCGAAGACAATGATGTTTATAATTTAAGTATAGATTTTTGGACTGTTATTGGTCCTAGTGCTATTTTATCATTAATAGGAGCTGCAGTTATTTATGTATTGAGTCCTATTATTAGTGAACAGATTTTGGATGGTTTAGGTCTCTCTTCTTTAAGATTGTCGTCTGTTTTAGTAATAATTGGAGTGTTTGGAGAACAATTGTCCAGATATGTACAATCGCGAAGAAGGTTTAAATTATTTGGATTGTATAATATTGCTTATCAACTAGGTCCTTATCTCGGTTTTTGTATTGGGTTGCTAATAAAACCGGATTTATTTTTTGGATTACAGTTTTATATAGGTGTTCAATTTGTAGCTGTCATCTCATTATTTATCATAGTGTTAAGGACAATTCGTTTCTGTTTGCCATCTCTGAGCAGGCTAATTAAGTTCATTCGCTATTCATGGGGATTGATGTTTTCATGGATTAGCGGTGGTTTATTATCAAAAATTGATCGGTACTTTATTGGGTATTTTCTAAATCCGGCTGCTATAGGAATTTATAATATTATTTATGCAGTTGCTTCGTTTTTAGATATGTATACAGTACCTTTTAGAAAATATTTTGATGTATATTTACCGAAAGAATGGGATAGCGGAAATATAACTAAGGTGAAAGGACAGCTAAAAGAAGGACTGTTATATTATCTCATCATTTCAGTTGGTACATTAGCAGGCTTAACGCTCTATCTGAAACCCACTATTTTTTTTCTTTTACAAAAAGATGTTTCGTATATCCCGAATTTTGAATTATTGGTGTTTTTTATCGGGATAGGACTACTATGCCTTGGAATATCTCGATTTTATGATCCAATAATCAAATTTAAAGAAGTCAACCATCTTAAATTAGGGATTCTAGTCGTTGCAGTTATAGTGAATGCCGCTTTGAATTATTTTTTCATTCCATTGTATGGACTTTTAGGTGCTGCAATAAGTACTTTTTTCGCTTACTTAATTGTACTTAGTTTTTTAGGTGTTCTTTTTAGGCTCAATCTAAAGCCTGTTTTTTTTATCAAAGTGACTGGAATGATGATTGCAACAATACCTATTTATGTTCTTTATAGGTTAGTTGAAGTGAGAGATATTTTATCGTTAGTTCTATGTATAACGATGGGAATAACGTTTTTTCTTTTAATTATATTATTTTTACGTGTTATTAATATTAAGAGGTTGAAAAGTTTCTTTGTATAATAAAATTAAATGATATGCTTTTAATAGAAAGAAGAGTGAAGATTAACAATTATAGTATGCAATTATTCATAGTATAGAAAAAGAGAATGGAAGCGCTGAAGACTACTAAGATTGTTGTAATATATACGGCTATTCAATGTTCCTCTAAAATAACTGGAGGCATTAGGAGGCTATTTGAAATTTCGAATCAATTATTAAGGAAAGGTGATACAGTTCATTTATTTATTCCTAAAAATGTTTACCCTGATCGGCATGAATGTTTGATTGAACACTCAATCGTAAGTCATAGTAGTAAAATACTTCCTAATGGAGTATTAAACTTCATTTTTAATTATAGGAAATTAAAATCTATAAGTAAGTTGAAGTATGATGCTTTGATAATATTTGAAATATCTTACGGAATTCAATGTATATTACTCAATCTAAAGAAATTGGTCGTTTTTACAAGGCAAGATTTTATAGAATATCGATCAATATATTATGATGAGAAATCAATACCCTTGTTCTTAAAATACACTTTAAAACGTGTGTATTTATTTCTTTTAGAGAAAATTGAAAGAATTGTCTTACTTAAGGCATATAGAATTGTTGTTCAAAGCTATTATGAAAGAAATACATTACTAATACGGCACAATAGTATTAGGAATAAAATAAAAGAGAAAATTGTGGTGATTTATAATAATGTGAATCCCTCTTGGATAGCAGCTTATAATGATCAGTTTTTAGCAAATACGAGGAAGGATGATACTGTTTTTAATTTCTGTTTTATTGGTAATGTTGATGATAAAAGAAAGGGCTTGCATATTCTTTTAGAAGCAATTGCCAAAATTATTGATGACGGTTACAGAGTGGAATTAATTATAATCGGTGTGGGTAAAAAGCTGAAATACTACAAGGAGGAATATCAAGCCTATAATGAGATTAAATTTTTAGGGTACATACAGGATCCGATGGAAATATTAGTAAAGAGTGATTTATTGATTGTACCTTCTTTAGCAGATTCCTTTCCTAATGTCATTATGGAAGCATTTTATTTGGAGAAACCTGTCATTGGTTCGAATCGAGGTGGAATACCTGAAATGTTGAAATATGATGAATTGCTCTTTGAACCTAATGTGGACAGTTTATTCAAAAAGATTGAACATATTCTTCATAAAAATTTATTTGGACGTATAAAAGAAATAGTGAAGGAGAGGAAAAGAGCCTTTACGTTTGATTGGGTTGAAGCAATTAGAAGAGAAATATTTTAAAATGTCTATAGTATTTTCGTATGTGCTGATAGTGTTTAAAATTTCAGATATATGTGAGTAATCTTTAGAGAGTATGAATAGAAGAAAGTTAAAAGTAACGTTTTATTGTCATATTGAACAATCCGCTTTAGATATTGTCCTTTTTTATAGACAGGATATTGAAGCACTGAAAACATTGGGTTATGAAGTTTTTATTACGACTAGATGGTATAAAATAAATTGGAGATCAGATATCATTTTTATTTGGTGGTGGACATATGCATTTTTTCCTGTATTGATTGGTAAGATTTTGAATAAAAAAACAATCATTACCGGAACTTTTAATTATCGCTGCCCAAAGGGATATAAGGATTTTTATCGGCGCAATTGGTTGCAGCGATTTTTAATAAAATTCTCTGCGAAGTTTGCAAGTGCTAATGTGCTTGTTTCAAAAAGAGAATATCTAGCAATTAAGAGAGAATGGAAATTCAAGAATTTATACTATATTCCACATGCAGTAGATACTGAAATATACAGATCAGGTGCAAGCCGGTCCGATCATCTGATTTTTACTATTTGCTGGACAGGAAAGGAAAATATTAGAAGAAAATGTATTCCCGAAATAATAGAATCAGTAGTCTTGTTGAAAAAGCAGAACTCTAATTTAGAATTCATTCTGGCAGGGCGAGTAGGTGATGGATTCGCACTTGTAAGGAGCTTAATTGAGAAAAATAATTTATCGGATTGCTTTAAATTAATTGGTGAGCTGAGTGAGGAGGATAAGATAGATTATTTACAGAGGTGTACTATTTATCTTCAACCTTCGAGGTATGAAGGTTTTGGATTAGCAATTGCAGAGGCGATGAGCTGTGGTGCTCCGGTAATAAGTTCTGATGTTGGTGAAGTCAAAGAAGTTGTAGGTAATGCTGGGGTACTTTTATGCGGTTGTTCACCAGAGGAAATTTCGGAAACGGTCACTGATTTATTAAATAATGCTAATAAGAGAAGAGAATTAGGACGCAAAGCACGGCAAAAGATAGTTAAAGATTTTCCAAAGATAAGAAGAGTTAAAGGTTTAAAAAAAGTGATAGAAGGTATCAAGCTATGAAACAAATTATCCAAAATCTTAAAAATGGAAACATAGAAATAGCTGATGTTCCATTTCCTAAAGTCAGTCCAGGTAAAATTCTTATTAAAACAGCTAATTCGCTTATATCAGTTGGTACAGAAAGAATGCTTGTAGAGTTTGGAAAGTCCAATCTAATAGCAAAAGCAAAACAACAGCCCGATAAAGTTAAACAGGTGATTGATAAAATTAAAACCGACGGCATAATCACAACCTTAAATTCGGTTAGATCGCGTCTTGATGAACCAATGCCGTTAGGTTATTGCAATGCCGGTGAGGTTATAGAAGTTGGTGAAGATGTTTCAGAATTTAAGATTGGAGATAGGGTTGTTTCGAATGGACCTCATGCAGAATATGTTGTAATACCAAAAAATCTTTGTGCGAAAATTCCTGATAATGTTGAATATAAGAATGCTGCCTTTACAGTTTTAGGATCGATTGGATTGCAAGGAGTGCGATTAGCACAACCGATGATCGGAGAAACATTTGTCGTTATTGGTTTGGGGCTTATTGGGCAACTTACTGTGCAAATATTGAAAGCAAATGGTTGCAGGGTACTTGGTTTTGATATTAATCAGGAAAGAGTAAAATTAGCGGAAAAATTCGGGGTACATGCTTTTAATTTAAATGATATAAATAATCCAATACAAATCGGGATGAGTTATTCAAATGATAAAGGTGTGGATGGTGTTTTAATAACAGCATCAACCGAAAGTAATGAACCTGTTCATCAAGCTGCCCAAATGTGTCGGAAAAAAGGTAGGATAATATTGGTTGGGGTTACAGGATTAAATCTGAATAGAGCAGATTTTTATAAGAAAGAGTTGACTTTTCAGGTATCATGTTCCTATGGTCCGGGTAGATATGATGAAAATTATGAAATGAAAGGTAATGATTATCCAATTGGGTTTGTTCGTTGGACTGAACAAAGAAATTTTCAAACAATACTCGATTTAATGTCAGCAGGTAAATTAGATGTTAAGTCTTTGATCACGGATATTTTTGATTTTAATAACTCTAATAAAGCATACGGAAAAATTATTTCGGGTGAAAATGTGTTAGGAGTTATCCTGGACTATTCTAATGAAAAACAAGAGGAAAACAGTATTGTTAAGCATAAAGAAAGGAAAATACTTAAAGATAAAATTTCTGAGGTTACTGTTGGTACAGTTGGCGCAGGAAATTTTGCTAAAATGATTTTATATCCTGCACTTAAACATACTTCAGCTAGACTGAAGACAGTTGCTGATCTAAATCCAGTTGCAGCGGTGCACGCAGCACGAAAATTTGGTTTTGAGAATTCTTGTACTGATTATATGACAATTTTTAAAGATACAGAAATTAATACTATTTTTATAGCAACAAGACATAACTTTCATTCCAGACTTGTGATTGAAGGATTGAAAGCTGGGAAGAATGTGTATGTTGAAAAACCTTTAGCACTTAATAAATCTGAACTTCAGCAAATATATGAAGTTTACGAAGCGTCTAACAGAAAAATTATGGTTGGTTTTAATCGCCGCTTTGCACCCCAGGTACTTAAAATGAAAGAGCTGCTAAAAAATAGATGTGAGCCGATAGCTATAACAATTTTGGTTAATTCAGGAATTATTCCAGCTCAGCATTGGGTTCATGATCCTGATATTGGAGGAGGAAGAATAATTGGTGAAGGATGTCATTTTATTGATTTAATTTCTTTTCTAGCTGACAGCCCAATTACAAGTGTTTCAGCATTTGCATTAGGTGGCGATAGATTATATGATAAAGTAACAATGAATTTGACTCTCAAAGATGGCTCTATTGGATCTGTGCACTATTTTTCTAACGGAAATAAGCGTTATCCAAAAGAAACAGTACATGTTTTCAGTGAAGGAAAAATTCTCGAACTAATTAATTTTAGAAAATTGCGAGGTTATGGCTGGAAAGGTTTTTCTAAATATAATTTATGGAGACAGGATAAAGGACACAACACAGAGATATCTAACTTTATTGATAATATTTGTAACGAGGACACGGACCTTATTCCATTTAATCAATTGTATAATGTTACTCTTGCTAGCTTTGCTGTAATAGCATCAATCAATACTGGAAGCATTATAAATATTTAATGAAATTATTCAAACTATTAACAATCATTAAAACCTTAGGAGTGCCTTGGTCTTTTTATAGAGGATTATATTATTGTTACCAGAAAACAGGTTTCCAGAAAATGTTATTTCCCTCAAAAGAGATTGATTGGATAAACTATTCTACAATTTGCCCGGATATTTCAAAAGATGATCTGCTAGATTTATTAGAAAATCTATTATTCACTAATGTAAATCTTGATCAGATTAAAAAATTTTACGATAGTAATCCCAATATCATTGAAAATGTAAAAAAGATATTCTATTTAATAAAAGCAGGAAATTTCCCGTTTTTTTCAAAATTGAAGTATAATATTGGATACCCTCCTCATTGGTTTATAAATCCAATGAATGGAAAGGCTATTGATAGCAGGATACATTGGTCTAAAATAGGGGATTTTTCTTCAGGAGCGGGTGATATAAAGTGTGTGTGGGAATTGTCAAGATTTTCATTTGTTTATGATTTAGTTCGGTACTATGCTCTTACAAGGGATGAAGAGGTAATAAGTGTTTTTTGGCAATTGATTAATAATTGGATGGATGGAAATAAGGTTGAGTTAGGTCCACATTGGAAATGTGGTCAGGAAATTGCAATGAGATCTATAGCTTTATTGTTTGGTTTACAATACTTTGTACAATCAGAAAAATCCTCTGTTTCAAATATTCTGAGAATGATCGGGTTGTTAAGATTTAATGCCAAGCACATTGAGAAAAATTTTTGGTATGCAAATAAATGTATTCGTAACAACCATACGATTAGTGAGGCAGCAGGTCTTTTTTCCATCGGTATTTTGCTTCCATTTTTACCTGAATCAAAGAGGTGGGTCAAGAAAGGGCTCAGGTCATTGAATAGAGAGGGTATGCGTCAAATATATAGAGATGGGACATATCTGCAGCATTCGCATAATTACCAAAGGTTGGTTATTCAGCTCTATACATGGTGTATGATTATTGGAAGGGAAGGAAATATAACTTTTTATAGCGAAATCCATAACAAACTTTCTAAATCGATAATGTTTCTTTACAATATTCAAGATAATAAAACTGGTCGTATACCGAATTATGGCTCCAATGATGGGACTTTATTACAACCATTATCGGAATGCGATTATCTTGATTATAGACCTCAATTACAGACATTATATTATATTTTTAATAGGAAATTTTTATATCAATCTGGTCAGTGGAATGAAAATCTTCTCTGGTTTATAGATGAAAAGGATTTGCCTATTTCCACTAAGTTAAACATTACTAGAGTAAGTGCTGAATATCCAGATGGTGGCTATTTTGTTCTTCGAGATAAAAGATATAATAGTTTCAGTGTAATCCGATGTGCAACATATAAGCATAGACCGGCTCAAGCAGACATGCTACATTTTGATTTTTGGTATAAAGGTAAAAATATACTTTGTGATTCAGGTACTTTTTCTTACAATTCAGAATTTATGAGCAATCAATATTTTAGTTCAACAATAGCTCATAATACTGTTGTTATTGATCATAAAGATCAGATGGAAAGATGTTCCAGATTTTTATGGGGGAGTTGGACAAAATCTAAGTTAAATGAATTTCGTGGTTACTACCCAATCTATTTTGACGGTGAACATTATGGCTATAATAATGTTATTCATCGAAGACAAATTAGAGTGAAAGAGAATTTATGGTGGATTAGAGATGAAATAACAGGTGATTTTAAGAATGCAATAATTAACTGGAATATTCGCTATGGAAAGCTGTTGAAGACTCCAGATTGTGTTATAATTGATTCGGGGTCTGAAAAAATTTATATAAAGACCAATTATGATGTTTCTTTTAAAGATGGGTATATCTCT
>DAOUYY010000088.1 GCA_030665885.1 Fidelibacterota bacterium | reverse complement strand
AATTGTTACATTTGAATCTTTAATATATTTTTTATCATATGTAGGCCAATTGGAATAAGCTAGGATTTCGTTATGACCAAGATTACTCCAAATTTCCTCTGAAATATGTGGTACAATTGGATTAATAAGATGTAAAAAAGTTTCAAGAATATACTTTGATTTTATTTTCAATTTGCTTATTTCATTAATAAAAATCATTAATTGAGATATAGCAGTGTTAAATCGCAGATTTTCAATATCCTTTGTTACTTTATAAATAGTTTTATTAAGTAAAGTAAGTGTAAAAGTATCAGGTTTAACTTCTTGAATATCAGTTGATAGCATCCCAATTTCATCAAAGAATAAATTCCAGATTCTATTAAGAAAACGATATACTCCTTCTATACTTGAAGTACTCCAGGGCTTTCTATTTTCAAGTGGTCCCATAAACATTTCGTACATGCGGAAAGTATCTGCACCATATTTATTAATAACTTCATCGGGATTAATTACATTTCCACGAGATTTACTCATTTTAACACCATCTTCACCGAGAATCATTCCTTGATTAACGAGTTTAAAAAAAGGTTCGGGAGTACTAACTAAATCCAGATCATATAGTACTTTGTGCCAAAAACGAGCGTACAAGAGGTGTAAAACAGCATGTTCAGCACCGCCAACATATAAATCAACAGGCATCCAGTATTTTTCCTTTTCTTTATCCCATGACTGTTTATTATTCTTCGGATCTATGTATCTCAAGTAATACCAGCACGATCCTGCCCATTGCGGCATAGTGTGAGTTTCATGATGAGCTCTCTTCCCTGTTTTAGGATCGATAAAGTCAACCCACTCTTTCACATTTGCTAAAGGAGAATCTCCTTTACCACTAGGTTCATATCGTTGAATATCCGGTAGTTCAAGTGGTAGTTCTTTTTCATCAATAAGTTTTACTTCACCGTCATTATAGAAAATTAGTGGAAATGGTTCTCCCCAGTACCTTTGACGAGAAAAGACCCAGTCACGCAATTTGTATTGAATAGCACTCTCCCCCACACCCTTTTCATATAACCAGGAAGTTATTCTATTTTTTGCTTCACTTACATTTAGGCTATTTAGAAAATCAGAATTTATAAGTGTTCCATCACCAGTCCATGCTTCTTTCGAAATATCACCTCCGGAAATTACTTCAATTATATCTAGATCAAATTCATTAGCAAATTCCCAATCGCGCTGATCATGTCCGGGAACTGCCATAATAGCACCTGTTCCATAAGTAATTAATACATAATCGGATGTCCAAACTTGAATTTTTTTATCATTTACTGGATTAATAGCATAAATACCTGTAAAAACACCTGTTTTCACCTTAGACAACTCTGTTCTGGCAAGGTCGCTCTTTTTCATTGCTTGTTCTTTATAATCCTCAACTACTTTTTTAAATGGTGTTGGGACAAGTTTTTCAAGAAGTGGATGTTCAGGTGCAATTACCATATAAGTTGCGCCAAAGAGTGTGTCAGGACGCGTTGTGAACACTTTAATAGTTTCATGAGAGTCTTTTATTGAAAAAATAACATTTGCGCCCTCAGAGCGTCCTATCCAGTTCCTTTGCATCTCCTTTATATTTTCAGGAAAGTCAATAAGATCAAGATCTTTTAAAAGTTTATCGGCATAAGCGGTAATTTTAAGTATCCACTGCCGCATTGGCATTCTTATAATCGGATGTCCACCAAGTTCAGATTTACCGTCAACGATTTCCTCATTTGCTAGAACCGTTTTTAATGCGGGGCACCAGTTGACAGGAATTTCTGCCTGATATACGAGACCTTTTTTATATAATTGTTGAAAAATCCACTGAGTCCATTTGTAATATTTTGGATCAGTTGTATTTATTTCCCTATCCCAATCATAAGAAAATCCAAATGATTTTATCTGTCTGCGGAAAGTTTTGATATTTTTTTCCGTCGTAGTTTTTGGATGTGTACCTGTTTTCAAGGCATAATTTTCGGCTGGTAAGCCAAAGGCATCCCATCCCATCGGATGTAAAACATTAAAACCCTTTTTCCTCTTATACCGTGCTATAATGTCTGTTGCAATGTATCCTTCCGGATGACCAACGTGAAGACCTTCACCTGATGGATATGGAAACATATCCAGAATGTAATATTTTGGCTTGTTTGAAAAATCTTCAGCCTTAAATGTTTTATTTTCTTCCCAATATTTCTGCCACTTTTTTTCGATTTCCTTAAATGGATAACCTTTGCTCATAAATTTACCTTTTTAACTTTCAGCTGTGTAGTTCCATTAATTTCAATTTTCAAAAGTTCGGTATTCTATATTTACTTGCTTAAAAATACAAGGAAAAACTGTAAAAGTAAAAAAATTACTTATTTTGTTTGTTCCATGGATTGGTTTCCTACAGAATCGAGATATTGTGCTTTTTACAAATTTCAAGAATCTCTTTAGGCCAGATGCTTGATTGAACTTCGCCAATATGGGCTTTTCTCAAGAAAAACATACACAACCTTGATTGTCCTATCCCTCCTCCAATTGATAATGGTAACTCATCATTTAATAACCTGCTATGAAAATAATTGTTTACCTTATCCATTTCACCTTTTATTTTCAGCTGTTTCAGTAGGGATTCTTTATTTACTCTAATTCCCATTGACGACAGCTCAATAGCACAATTTAGCGTGGGATACCATACTAAAATATCTCCATTCAATCCTTTTCTATTGGCTCCAGTTTCAGTTATCCAGTCATCGTAATCAGCAGCTCTCTCATCATGTGGCTTACCATCTTTTAATTTTGCTCCTATACCAATTAAAAACACAACTTTCTTTTCTTCACAAATAGCATCTTCCCTTTGCTTAGGAGTTAAATCAGGATAAATTTCCTCCAATTCTTCGCTATGAATAAAGTAAATATCTTCAGGTAAAATTTTACCCGGAATCTGATGATATTTCTGGCATACCACTTGTTCGGTTTTACAAATAACTTTATAGATTTTTTTTACAATATATTTTAATACATCAAGATTCCGTTCATTCTCGGCGATTATTCTTTCCCAATCCCATTGATCGATATAAATAGAATGCAAATTATCGAGATAGGCTTCATCTGGACGAATAGCGTTCATGTCAGTGTAAAGTCCTTCACCGCTAATGAAACCATAATCTTTTAGTGCTAATCTTTTCCATTTTGCGAGCGATTGAACAATTTCTGCTCTGAAGCCCATTGCTTTTACAGCAAAGCTTATAGGTTTTTCAATTCCAGTTAAATAGTCATTTATACCGGTATTAGCCAATACGCTAATCGGTGCAGAAACACGCTGTAAGTTCATTTCCTTGGAGAAATTATCCTGAAAATAGTCCTTAATAAATTTAATAGCCTTTTCAGTATCTCTGATGTCCATATTGGATCTGTATTCAGTTGGAATCAACAATTTACCATTTGTAAAATGTTCTATAAATTTTCTCTGTTTATCCATAATTATTCCTTACTGTAATATTAATTCATCTGTTTCCTCAATGATAAATTTATATTCTCGTAAAATCAAGTTTTTACTATTTTTAATATAATTCAGCAACTTTCCATCAAGATTATATGGTAATTCATCCTCGTCAAGTACTTCAAGAAATCCTTTAGGTGAAACGAGTATATCAACGATTAAATCACGCCATTTGAATTCATTTTCAGTAAGACTTATTGAATCTGCGATACTAAAATAGCTACCGAGAATCTTTCCATTTTTATCGAACCATTTATATAAAGTATAAGGTCTATCTATCCAGTAAAAGGCATAAGTAATTGAGCCTTTAGGAAGAATTAAACTACCGACTTTATATTCATTTTCCAGGATGTATTTCAAAACTCCAGATTCTTTATTAAGGGATACTAATTTGCAATTAAATGTAACCCTCCCTCCTGCTAATAAATTTTTAATTTCAGTACAGATTTTCATTTTGCTCCAATTATAGTTTTTTTTAAAATCATGAGATCTATATGAATTGCAACGAACTTAAGTTTATGGGTATAATTTGCCCAACCCACAATACCGGACTTTAGTCCAAATATTTAAATCCATATTTCTCCCATTCTATTATTCACACAGGGTTAAAACCCCCTTTGTGTATTGGATTTCCTTTTAGTTAAAAGTTCACTCTCTTAGATAACCTCATTCCGTTCAATAATTTCTTTTTTTCTTTGCATCTTATCATATTATTTCAGAAAATATCAGATGGTTCTCCAATTTATCACAGGGTCTATTAGCTCTGTTTTTGTAATAGTCGTTTTTCTTAAAAGTAAATCACCAGTACAGACTAAGTTAACTAATCCAAATCTCTTTAAAAACATTTTGAACACCCTCAGGTAGTAACAGTTCTGAAACTTCTCTTCTGCAGAAAAAACAATGTTTCCATGATAATCTTGTATAGCTGAAGGAAAGGCACGTAAGAATTTATCTGAGTAGAATTCTATATTTCTTGCATCATTTCCATATTTTTGTACTAGAAAAATAGTAAATCCGAAGCTGCCTTGAATAATCCAGGATTGCGGATATCCGTCGCTGTATCCCCAGTTGAATTTTGTTACATATTTCTTAAATAAATAATTATAAATTTCACAAGGTACTTTGTTATCAGTAAAATGGACGGATTTCTTTGTTAGTGAGATTTTCCAGTTTATTTTTTTCGTTAATCCCGCTAATCGGGTAAATACATTTATAGCATGAATATAGAGACTATCATGTTCTCTTGTAATTTGATTTCGACTTATAATCATTTCTTCTTCCATTAATCCCATATCGAATAGCTCTCTGCAGAATTTTCTTGGCAGGTTGCCTTTTTGAGTCAATTTTAGCGGCTGATTTTCTCTCAAGTGTTCGAGATACTTGATAATGTGGTTATAAAATGACGATTTGGAAATTAGTTTACTTTCAACTTCTGTATTCAATGATAGAGGAGATTTCTTTTCGTCGAAAGGAAAATACAGAAGTCCATGCATTTCATAAGACGTAAACCCTTCAAAATCATCAACAGGATAATTGTTAGCAGCATGTTTAAAATAGTCTAAATCGTTAATCATCGTAACTCCATATTTGTTTATTACATATAGAATAGATGCCCTATCAATATCTTTATTCCAATTCCAATCAAAATAAGACCCCCGATTATTTCAATTTTCTTGCCATAATAACTACCAATCTTTTTGCCTATAAAAACACCAGTTAAAGATAACAGAAAAGTTACAATTCCAATAATAATTACCGGAGTTGCAATAGTAATTTCTAGAAAAGCAAAGGTTACCCCAATTGCAAGGGCATCAATGCTTGTTGCGATGGATAGCATTAATAAAACATAGTTATTCAAAGAATCAACTGCTTTTTTATAATTTTCAGTTTTTCGCGATCCACAAATCATTCGTAAACCAATAAAACTCAATAATCCAAAAGCTATCCAGTGATCTATATTTGAAATAGAATCTGCAAGCGTAAGTCCCGCTAACCATCCAATCACAGGCATAAACGCCTGGAATAACCCAAAAGATAGCGATACCTTTAAAGCATTATTAATTCCAGGTCTTTGAATCGTTAACCCGTAGGTGATGGATACAGCGAAGGCGTCCATTGCTAAACCTAGAGCTATAATAACAATTGTGATTATATCCATTAGTCATCAATTTCTAATATAAAATAGAATTTTGAAATTAAATTCCTTTATCTTTTAATATTGATAATATGTTATCAATCTCTCTATTTTGAGAATCAATAATTGAAATTAGTTCTTCCGGAGTTCTCTTATCCTCCTCAATTTTTCTATTTGGGTTAACTGCTTTTATATCATAATTTTTTCCCTGAATTTTTTCTATCGATACTTTCCATGAATTTTCGCTGTCTTCTCTTTGCGGAAGCAGTTTAAAGAATTCATCAAAATGCTGCATAGTAAGAGGCTGCCTTTTTGTTACATTAATATCAGATAAATCATAATACCATATTTCTTTGGTTGGTTCACCTTTTTTGAAAAAAAGAAGATTTGTTTTACTTGCCGCACCTGCATTAACAAAGACTTTTGGCGGCAGACTTAGAATACAAAACAGATTACATTCATTTAAAAGTTTTCGTTTAGTTTGAACAAATGTTTTTTCATTAGTTCTAAATAGAACTCCTTCATCCATTACAATTCCGCACCTGCCACCTGGCTTTAAGCTATCTATCACATGTTGAAGAAATAACACCTGCGTGGCTCTGGTTTTGTAGGCAAAGCTTGTTTGTGCTTCTTTTCCCTCTTTTCCACCAAAAGGTGGATTGGTTAGCACAACATCAAAAAGTGCTGGAGCACCCTGAAAAAGACCGCCATAGGTTTCAAGACCTGTTAGAGTGTTTCCATGCCAGATATGCGGTTCATCAATTTCATGAAGAACAAGATTTGCCAGTGCAATTGGGTAAATGAGATTTTCTTTTTCTCTTCCATAAAATGTTCCGGTTTTCAAAGTTTCAATATCAGATGCTGTTTTTACTTTTTCTTTCATAAGCAAATATGCCTGAGCCAAAAAACCACCTGTTCCACAGCAAGGGTCATAAACCGTTTCTCCAATTTCAGGATCTATTACTTTTACTAGTATACGAATAACTTCTCTGGGAGTGAAAAACTGTCCTCCATCATTATTCTTTTCTCCCATCTTAAGAAGCAATCCTTCATAAACTTGAGAAAGTGTGAACATGTGGGTTTCTTCAATTTGAGGTAAGGAAAGCTCCTGTATTCTATCAAGAATATCCAATAGATTTCGTTCTGTATCAATTCCAGTTTTTTCAAAATATGAGAATACTTCACTGATAACTTTCTGGCGGGGAGTTGCACCCGGTTTTTCCTTTAGCTTTCTGAGAAAAGGTAGAAGCTCTCCATCCACGAAACTCATAAATCCACCGAGTGTTCCTATTTGTAATTGCTTTCGTTTCTCTCCATCCGGTGCTGCCCAATCCTGCCAGCGATAAGGATATTCAAGGGAATGGCTGAAACTTACGCCAACCGCTCTTGACTGTTCTTCTTCCCTTTGTTCCTTTTCATCGAGTATTCTTAAGAAAAGCATCCAGGTGAGCTCCGGAACATACTGCAAAGCACCTGCTCTGCCAGAACGACGCATAATGTCGCAGATGCTTTTGATATAAGAATTCAGGGATTGTGGGGTGGTGAGATGCCTATTCTTCATAATTCTCCTCTAAATGCATTCCTAAAAATTGCCTGGGGTAAGGCATTGATTGCTTCTAATTGTTTTTCAATGGATGTGTGAAGTTTCTCTACTTCTGACATTTTTTCTTTAATTTTTGATATGATATTATGTTGGATACCTAAAGATGGAAAAGGAATGTAAATTTTTGAAATTGTATATAATTTAAGAGAAGGATAGCCAGGATTTTCCATATATTGGTCCATATCAGTTAGACACAACCACAAATAAACGAAATAAGTATCCAAAATTTCATCTTTTGGTTTTAATGCAGCAAGATGAGAAACGAAATAAGCATTAATTCCCAGAATAGCTCTGTTGTTTGTCAGTATAGCTGCACCGCTTTTTGGAAAAAGAATAGTTCCTTTATTAGCCTTTTTTAATTTAAGTTCATAAATAGCGGTATCATTAATATAATCTTTAATTTTATGAAGATTATCAGTCTTTGAATATCTTCCTAAATCTTGAACTCTTACAAAAGGATATTTCCCGTTAACAAAATATTTTTCATCTTGTGGTGCTGAAGAACCACTAAAAATATCACACACCTCCCCCAACCTTTTCCTCTCCCACTTCTTTGCTTCTTCGCTTTCAAATACTTCTCGCAGGTAAGCAGAAGGAAGAGCTTTTACTGCTTCCAGTTGGTTTTCGCAAGCAGTTCGTGCATGTTCTATTTCTTGCATTAGCTCCTGGATTTTTTTAGTGATGCGTTTTTGTTCAGAGGTTGGTGGGAGAGGAATTACATAATTAGATAAGAATTCTTTAGGAACTCTTTGCTGACCTACAGCACCAGTAAAATATGAGGTTGCTTCTTTTAAAAAAATTGGTTGGCTAATAAAAAAATAAATCCATTCTGGTAGAATTTCGTCTTCAGGTCGTAAAACATGAAATTCAGTTGTTCCAAAACCAGACCCATCAATAAGATTCCTTGCTATAACATGTTTGCCATTTTGCATACATGGTGTAATCTTGGCAAATAAAACGTCATTTTCTTCAAAGTAAGTATAACCTTTAGAGACTTTTGAATAAGGAACAACTTCTGGTTTTATTATTGCTCCAGCCTTTCCATTAACTGCTGACATAGGAATAAAAGTTGTTGGTTCATCAGAAGAACGAGTAAAATGCCTGGTCCGACAAGGATTTATTTCACACACCTCCCCCAATTGCACCCATCGCCAGCCAGTTGGGAGTTCATACATTCCTTTTAATTTTTCTGTAATAAGTTCTTTATTTATCTTTTGCTTAATCATTTTTAATTTTAGTTAATTGCCTTTTAAATTCTTCTCTAATCTTTTTGAAAATTTTACTTTCAGTTGAAAATTTATTCAAAGTATTCAAATGATTCAGTAAATGCTCTTTTGCTTCTTTTATTTGAAGAGGATTTCTTATAGCTTCTTTGACTATTTCAAATTTTCCTTCAGTTGTAATAAGAATAAATCCGACAGGTACTAGGCTAAAAACTCTTTTTTCACATTCTGAGAAATCTATTTTATTTCTTGCATGTACAAGATAAACAAAATCAAAAGATCCTCCATTAAATTTTGGCTTAAAATTGTTATCTTCCATCACAAACGGTAAATTTAGATACCCTAATGCTTGATCTAAACCTTCATATAGACGAGGAGGCTCATTATTTCCTTTATCTTTTCTCATTCCTTTTATTTCGTATGCTATTATTTCATCTTCTTCAGTTATCTTTAAGAGATCAACATCTGTTCCTATGTAATAACACCAATTTCTATTCTCATTCACTTTAAAATTATGTGATAAATTAAAAAAAACTTTGCTGTTTTCTTTAATAGATTCCTTATATAAAAAATATTGGATCACCTTTTCATTAAACATTTTATTACTCCAGATTTATAAAATATTTTACTGTTAATAAATTCATTTAAATTTGTTAATTGCGTCATTAATGCGTCTTTTGCTCCTTCTTTGGTGCCCCTTTATTGCCCCTTTCGTCTTTTGAGTCGTTTCTGAAGCATTTATAAGGCAATTATCGGGTTTGTGTCGGGTTAATGTCGTGTTTCTGCCGGGATATGATGTATTCTGTCTTTCTTCCAGTCTTACCAACCTTTTTAAAAATGCCTTTTTCACAAATAACGATTAAATCTCTAAGAGCAGTTCTGTCTGTCGTTACAAACATTTCCCTATACTCCTTATTTGTAATCTTCCCCTTTTGCTTCTTCTTCGGGAATATTTCCTGTTTCTTGTTCATTATTTCGGGTTTATTTCGGGTTTATTTCGGGTTTCACTGGCTAAAATATATTCTGTTTTTCGTCCAGTAATCCCAACTTTTTCAAATATACCTTTCGAGCAAAGTTCAGTAATGTCTATAAGTGCCATCCTATCTGTGATACTAAACATTCCCCTATA
>DAOUYY010000249.1 GCA_030665885.1 Fidelibacterota bacterium | reverse complement strand
TTACTCGAGTTATTCCGGATTTGGAAAAGTTTTCACCGAGCAGCTATTATTCACCTCCACCTATTCCCGGAATAAAGGGAAGAATAGATGCTCAGAAAGTAATAGCGCCAGCGACCGATCTTGAGAAGAGTATTCGGAAGGAAAGTGTACTTCCACATGGCGAAATTCCAATGCATTTCTCGCGTAAAGTAGATCAAAGAAAATGGTCGGAGCGAGCTGAACGATTTCTTGAACAGGGTAAACTCCCATCAGATTATACTTTTCAAGTAGATGTACCTTTATATCAGTTTCATAATAAATATATTATAAGCCAGGTGAAGTCCGGTTTGGTAATTATAGACCAGCATGTAGCGCATGAGCGGATTTTGTATGAAGAAGCGATGGAATCTATGGAAAAGGAGGAGTGGAAGGCACAGCAGCTGCTTTTTCCACAAATTGTTGAATTATCGATCACAGATTTTTCAACACTTCTCGAAATTTTGCCTTTTTTAAAAAAAATAGGTTTCCGTATAAAAGAGTTTGGTAAAAATACAATTGCCATTGAAGCAGTTCCCGCTGGAATGAAGTGGGGAAATGAAGGAACTATCATAAAAGAGATACTTGATAATTATCAGGATTTTGGTACGAAAGAGACAAATATACAATCCAAAGTTGCTGCTTCTTTTTCCTGTAAAGCTGCTATAAAATCAGGTGATTCACTAACAGAAGAAGAGATGCGGAATTTGGTTGATAGATTATTTGCTACGAAAAACCCGTATTTTTGTCCACACGGTCGTCCTATTATTGTAAACTTAACTATGAAAGAACTCGATAAAAGATTTGAACGAGCGTAATGTGTTAGCTGAAGCAGTGATGGCAGTGGTAATGGTTTCTATTTGCAATATGTATTAGATACAAGATGTAAAAAATGAAAATATTAACTTGGCTTATACTTTGAATTTTGTCTTATATCTTTTACCACAAAAGATTAAAAGTATCTATATATTTAATTTTTTACGCGTTTTTAAATCAGATGAATTAAAATTTTATTTTAAAAATTTATGTTCAAGTTAATTTATATAATAATGCAGAAAAGAATAATGAACAAGCCTGCCTGCCGTCAGGCAGGGGACACCGATTAGCGAATTATGAAGTTAAATAAACCCAGTAAGAAGTTTGATTTAGAAGAACGTTTGATTAATTTTTCGGTACTAATTGTTGAAATTGTTGAATCCATGCCAAAAACAAGAGCTGGGAATATATTAGCAGGACAATTAATCAGGTCTGGGACATCAACAGCATTGAATTATGGAGAAGCCCAAAGTGGTGAATCAAGAAAGGATTTTATACATAAAATAAAGATTGTACTATTCCGTAGGAATCCCTTGTGGGAAAAGAACTACGAGAGACTTTTGTTTGCTTAAAGATAATTTATCGTACAAAACTATATAAGTCGGAAGAAAAGATTAACACTGCAATAGTAGAGAATAACGAATTGATATCTATATTTGTTAAAAGCGTTGAAACAGCTCAAAAGAATGAAAACAAAGAAAAAACTTCATAGTTTCCCTTTTACTTCTAAAATCAAATATCTGTGTTCCTTGTTCGATATTCAAAAAACCGATAAAGAAAACAAGGTGATAACATTACAAGAACAAACCGATTGATGAAAGATATTAGACTAAAAGTAAAAGAGATAAGTCAGCAATCGCTGATCGAAAATATCCATTCAGCAATTCCATTTATCGTTGGACCAACTGCTGTTGGGAAGACAAACACTGCCATCGAGTTAGCAAAAATGTTAAATGGTGAAATAATTTCTGTGGATTCTCGTCAGGTATATCGTGGAATGGACGTCGGAACGGCAAAGCCTTCTCTACGACGTCAGAAAGAGATCCCTCATCACCTCATTGATATTTTAGAGCCAGATGAAGTGATCAGTGCTGGTAAATTCAGGAAAATTGCTATTGAAACAGTTAATTCCATTTTATCAAGAGGTAAACTGCCAATTTTTGTCGGAGGCTCCGGTCTTTACGTTAGTGCAGTTTTAAAAGGCATTTTTGAAGAAAGCCAAACTGATGATAAAATAAGGAAGAAAATTAAAGAAGAATTGAAAGAAAAAGGAGCTGTCGCTCTGTATAATCGTCTTGTTGATATTGATCCTGAATCAGCAGTGAAAATTCACGTCAACGATGTAAAGCGGATTACAAGAGCACTTGAAATCTACGAGATCACGGGAAAAACACCCAGCGAACATTATAAAAATCAAAAAACCAATCCACCATTTCCTTATCGTATCTTCGTCCTTAATATGGAGCGTGAGAATCTCTATAAGCAAATAGATTCACGTGTGGATAAGATGATTGAAGATGATTTAGTTGAAGAAGTAAAACAACTTCTAGAGGCAGGATACAGGCGAGACCTTGATGCATTATTGACTCTGGGCTATCGTGAGGTAATTGTTTATTTAGATGGTCAATGCTCAAAGGAAGAAATGATTGAAAATATTAAGCAAAATACTCGCAAGTATGCTAAACGTCAGCTTACATGGTTCCGGAACCAACTTGAAGTGACTTGGATAGATGTTACTCCTGGTGAATCTCCGGGGGAAATTGCAAAAAGAATCGCTGGAGAATTAGACAATTAGTGATATTTTTTATATCATTTTGTTACATAGATGAGTCTACTTATCCCAACGGGATCTCTGATGAGAAAAAAACAAAATCTACAAGAATTGTGTAAAATATATTGATGATAGTAACTGAAGTTATTATTTAAGACCTTTTTTTCACACGGGAATCCTTTGGATAATACGACTCATAAATAGATTTTGGTTGTAGAAGCCTTCCGAAGGTTTCCCGCTTGTAGCGGGACAGGTTAGACCTTCGGAAGGGTGTATTAAGTCAAAAGCATTGATTTTGTAGATTGGCAATATTACTTTCTATCCGGATGACGGCAAGTCAGGAAATAAATCGGTGAGAAAGTGTTAACAAAACCGGAATCGATATGAGTTCGGAAGCAGGTAGACATATACAGTGGAAATGGGATAATATGTCTACCTCATACTCAACCTAAAGGAAATATATGTCTACTCTTAGACATAAACTGACGTTGGGCGTCATTTTAATAAAGCAGGAGACAACATAAAAAGAATAATTTATTTTTTAGTT
>DAOUYY010000071.1 GCA_030665885.1 Fidelibacterota bacterium | reverse complement strand
TAAAGGAGAATGGGGAGAAAAATGGCTAGCGAATAATTTATGTTTTGGGATCGGTTATCTCACTTATGGTCATTTTGAAAAATTAACATATAAAAAAAGTAAATTTACAGAAATTGAAAAAGGATTCATTAAAATATCCTAAAAGAGTTCAAGAATCAATTAACAGCTTATCACAATGAAGATATATTTTCACCTTGACATCCAAACAAAAATACTGACAACTAATTTTAGCAACAAATTGTCTAATTAAATACGAAATGTTTAAAATCTTTTTAAAATTAATGAGGGAAAAATGAAAATCCACCATTTTTTTATCGCCTTTTTACTAACAACATCAATGCTATTTGCAGGTGCCGACTGGCAAAACTCTGTTGATTATAAAATTATAGTTAAGCTGGATGATGAAAAGCATATTCTGACAGGGAAAGAGACACTAACATATTTCAACAACTCCCCTACCTCACTGAGTCGAATCTGGCTTCTTCTCTACCCTAATGCCTATAAAGATGAGACTACTGCTTTTGCTAAACAGGGGAAACGAAATTTTTCAACTATATTTCACTTTAGCAAAGAAAAAGACAGAGGCTACATAGATTTTGAATTTGTAACGGTTAATGATGATACGGTAAATATCACTTCACCTCCTGACTCTATAGATGTGGGTTATATAGATCTTATAACTCCCCTCCTGCCAGGCGATTCAATATCAATATATATGTCCTGGATAGTAAAAATTACAAAAATATTCTCAAGATTTGGTCATGTTGATCAGCACTACGAGATTGTCCAATGGTTTCCCAAAGTTGCTGTTTTTGACGAAAATGGCTGGCACCCATATCCCTACTTAGATCAGGGAGAGTTTTATTATGAATTCGGAACATTCGATGTCGAAATCACCCTTCCCGACGAATATATTGTTGGAGCTACTGGACAATTAATATCGCCGGAATCAGAAATATCAAAAATAGATTCTCTTGCTGAAATTGGCAACCGTTTGATGAACCTTCCTAAAAAGGAAATGAAAAAAGAATTTAAAAAGATTACAAAATCAGTGAAAAAGGGAAAAAAGAAGAGAAAGAAGAATAAAGAAACAACGAAGAATTTCAAAACTCTTAGATATGTAGCAAAAGATGTTCATGATTTTGCATGGGTTGCTGATAAAGACTATTATGTACAGAAAGGCTCTTATAAATATCCAGGTAAGCAAGATTCAATTTTTATATGGAACCTCTTTTTACCAAAAAATTATAAACCCTGGATACACACAATTAAAACCGTACAAAATACACTTGAAATATATGGTTCTATTACTGGACCCTATCCCTACCCTAATGTTTGGGTAATTGAATCATCCTTCATGGCAGGCGGTGGCATGGAGTATCCTATGCTTACCCTTATTATCCCAATTAAAAATAAATTTATCATAGAAACAGTTATTGCGCATGAAGTTGGGCATAACTGGTTTTATGGGATTTTAGGTTTTGATGAGCGCGAGCATGGCTGGATGGATGAGGGAATTAACACCTGGGGAGAAAATAGATATGTTGAAAAGTACATTCCTGAGACTGAACAACATTTTTTACCCAAAAGATTTCGTTTCATATTAAAGGATTTCAATCACTTATATTTATATAGAATCCTTACAGATCTTACTATTAATAAAAACCAGGATCTTTCTTCTAACCTATCTGCTGAACAATATCCGTCTTTGAACTATGCTGCGAGTATATATTACAAACCCGCTCAAGGATTACGACTGCTTGAATACTATATTGGTACAGACAAATTCGATGAGACAATGAGAGTTTTTTATGAAAAATGGAAATACCGGCATCCTAAACCCATTGATATGGAATACTCGTTTAAAAAATCCTTGAATATAAATCTCGACTGGTTTTTTCACGATTATCTCGAAACTACATGGAAGGTTGATTATAAAATTACTGACTTTTCAACAATAGCAGATAACAGTCAATGCCAGTCAAAAGTAAAAATTGAAAACCTTGGAAAGTTAAAGGTTCCTGTCAAATTGACTCTTTTTAACAAAGATGAAATACTAATTGATCAATGGATATTCCCTGATGAGTATAGAGCAGAATACAAAATTACCACCAATAAATGTCCAACACATACTGTTTTAGATCCTGACCTTATGACTATTGACATAGATTATAGCAATAATTCAAATAAACTACCAATTAAGTTAGAACCATTCATCAATGTTGATAAACCCAATAAATTTCTTATGTTTTATTCCCCTTATGTAAAATTTAATTACATGGATGGTTTGCAAACCGGAATGGCTCTATTCCGGGGAAATATTACACCTTTAAAACATAGTTTCTCAATTACACCGTCTTACGGTTGGAGGTCCAAGAGTCCCCTATGGTCTGCACGATATAGTAATACTATTTATGACAAATTCGGTACTGAGCTAAAGTATAGCTTTAAAGTTGGAGAATCAATTGGCAAACGTATCTATTCTGCTTCCACTTCGGTTATACAATACCCGAAATTCTGGGGAACACATAGACACACTTTTAATCTTAGGGGTGAATATATAGATATTTTAAACGATGCTTTCTATGATTCAACTTACTGGGATATAGGAACTTTTAAAAACGCTGTTGTTTCATGGAAATACTCCAAACGCTGGTTTTTATCACGATTCAATTCTGAGGCAAAGTTAAAAATTGGCTCGAACACTTTTGTGTCAACCAAAAGCTCTGGATATGCAAAATTAACTTTTGAGTCCTCTTTTAATTATAGACTGAGCCGGAAACAGCGTATTTATTTGAGATTCTTTACTGGCACAATATTCAATGATAAATATCAAAATCTTCCTAAGCAAGAATACTTCTATGCTAATGGTGGAATCGATCCGTCATTTGAAGACCGATTTGTATTAGACAGGTCTGGAAAAACCGATTCGACACCAATGAATCATTACTATATTTCAGACGGAATAAACCTTAAAGGTTATCCCGGTTTATCAGGTAATTTCCAATCGGCAGGTTTTAATGTAAAGTACAGATTTTCAAACCTCTTTGCATTTTTCGACATCGGTGATGTTTTAAACAAATCTGAAAAGTTTGTTGGGCATCTTGACTTCGGGATAGGATTGAGATTTGGTCCAGTAAATTTCTATCTACCCTTATATCTTAACCACCCTGTTGATAGATATGATAAACTATCTGACTTTAATGCATTAAAATATCGATGGTTAATTCAAATTGACTTAAAAAGTATAAGAATCGGGATTGGTTAATATCACAATTTCATAAAATCTTTATTATAATTAGCCTCTTGCAAAAATGAGTTTTTATCTGATTGCAAGTACCATCTCCTTACTAATCAAAACCGTAGATTAGACAATCTTAAGATGGAACAGCCATAATAACTCAGTAAAACCCAAATTGAGCGATTCTTATTTTAACATCTTCGGTTCATATAGCACTTTAATCATACTTATCAGGTTATCTGTATAAATTAGATATTCTCTTCACAAACAAGAGTGTTTGTGTTACATAAATCGCTCAACTTTGGTAAAAGTAACCAATAAAATTTCCTCTATCTACTCTAATTTTAATTAATTCTCTTCAAAAGCAACGGCAAAAATTTTCTTTACTTTTAAAATCACTCACACTACATTTGATTAGTGAATTTGAAAATGGATATTGATAGATTATATTACTTTTTTACTTTTTTTTATTATTGTACACTCAATGGTTTAACTGTGAAAATCCTTCCCAAGCTTCATTGGAAAATGCAATGTGTTCAGCAAACTTCCTAATTATCCTAACAGATCATATTAATATGGATTATTCACCGCAGAGGTCGCCCCAACGGGATCTCCATGAGACAAAGAATGCAGAAATATAAAAATATTAAAGACTTATGGGTTATTAATAAATTGAATCTTTAACTTTATTACAAGGAGGGAAAAATTATGCTTACGAAAAATTTGAATTTCACCTTAGTTTGTATCACTTTAGTACTGTGTACAGCTAGTAATGGATATTCACAGACTGCGAGCGTGAGTAGCAAATCGAACATACCTGTATACGGTGCCTCTGAAAGGACTGTTCTTGATAAAAAAGCATCCCCTGTTGGATTCTACAAGATTCCTGAAATTACCGGCAGCAACAGTACAGATATTTTTGCAACAACAACCTTTACCTTCTATGATATTGTGATATTTTCCTATTTCAACTCGACAGAAATAACTATTTACGATCAAAGCAATACTGTTGTTGATAACTACACTCTAAACGAAGATGAATATCATGTATCTTCTCCAGGTGAAGGAGTCTATCGTGTAGAAGGAACAAAAACCTACAGCGTTCTAATTGGTGACCCAATATCTTCGAATTGTTTAGGATACTGTGCCGTAAACGAAAGCGGTTATCCACTATCTACCAAACTAAATACTTACATGCCGCAACAGTACTCTAATGATCATTTTATTATTTTTGCTTATGAGGATAACACAGAATACCAACTTAAAAATTTAGATACAGACGAATTAATTTCTGCCGGCATCTTAAATGAAGGAGAACATTTTGTCTACGAGGGAAATAATGTATTCTTAAGCTTGACTTCAAATAAACCGACATCGGCTCTGAGTTACAATGATCAAGGTTACTATTATCCTGCAAGTAATGGAACGTTCACGGGAACTCTATTCTACGGATTCTCCGGATATATAGGTAGCTGGCCAAACGGAGTTATAGTTACTGCTTATGAAGATAACACTAATGTTATAATAAAAAATACTGAGACAGATGACACAATTTGGACAGGATCTTTAAATGAAGGACAAGTTTATGCTGAAGTGATAAGTACCGATACTTATGTCACAGTAGAAGCAGACAAACCTGTTACAGTTGCCAATACGCCCTATGCTTACTGGAGTAGCAGTTATGCATATTTAACAAGACATATAAACAAGGATGGTTTTGGTATTGGTGCTCTGTTTTATGTCCCTACAATTGCCGGACGTTTTGACGTATTTTCCTATGCAGATGGCAATAATGTCAAAATAACTGATCTGGACAGTGAATTAGAATTCTGGTCTGGAACTCTTGATGAAGGTGATGGATATTCTTTCAACTCCGTTAAGGCTCGATACAAGGTAGAAAGTTCTGAAAATGTATCAGTTATTACAAGTTGTAGTGGAACAGCTGGAGCTGATTTTATGCCTCTGAATTATGCCACTACCTTACCAGATTTGTCCATTTCAGCGAGCGACATTTCATTTGATCCAGATCCTGTAAATGTAGGTAATCCCGTTGTTATATCAGCAGACATTCATAACTATAGTAGTATTAGTGTTGAAAATGTTATAATTCAATTTTTTGATGGTAATCCAAACAGTGGCGGTATACAAATTGGTGAAGATCAATTGATTTCTGCAATAAATACTCATAGCATGGAAACAGCATCTATTGATTGGATTGCTCCAGATATTCCAGAAGTGCATTTTATTCATGTAATGATAGATCCTAATAATACAATAACCGAATCAAACGAATCCAACAATATAGCATCTAAACCACTAATCCCTAATGAGGATCTACTCCCACCATTATCCGTTACGATAGACGCACCTTTTGCTCTTGAGATAGTTGATAGTGAAATCACACCGAATCCATTCGATGTAACAGCAACTATTTTTAATAATGGCGATGTTGAGGCAATTAATGTTGTTGCAACAATGAATAGTCTTCCTACAGGTTTAGAGTTTGATGCTAGCAGCAATACAGCCGTTCAAAACCTTGGCAACTTAGGAGCTTTACAGTTAACTCAGGTTACCTGGACAATTCATGTTACAGGAGACGCTTCAGGTATTCTTGTTTACTCAATGCTTTTCAACGCAGATAATGCGGACGATAAAACTGTGTCACGAGGAGTGAATGTGCCAGATATCACTCCCCCATCTGCTCCAGAAGGATTTAATGTTGTTTCCTCAGGAGATAGTATAATTACTGTAGCCTGGAATTCTAATCCCGAACCAGATGTATTTGGTTACTTATTATATTATGATAACGATGCAAGTGGTCCTCCATATGAAGGTTCGGATGCAGTAGAAGGCTCATCTCCAGTCGATGTTGCAAATAATCTTACTTTTACATTAACCGGATTAGATCCAACTAAAACATATTATCTAAACTTAAAGGCATACGATACAACTCCCAACCTTAGTGATTTCACAGAAGAAGTATCAGCTATTCCTTCAGGTATTCCTTCAGGTGAAGATTCACCTTCCATTACTTCTATAAATGATGTTCCACACGATCAAGGTGGAAAGATTTTGATTGAATGGAGTGCTTCACAATTAGATAATAATGTAAATGACTTACCTTTTTATAGTATCTGGCGTGCTTTACCTGAAGGTGCTTTATTAAAAATCATGGCTATTTCCCCAAAGGATATCACTTTAGATTTCGAAGGTCCTGCTTTTCGAATCGAAACAGTTAATGGAGAAGAACTCACATGGGAATGGATTGCTAACCAGCCTGCCCATCGTTTCGCGAATTATTCTTATGCAGCTGAAACCCTATATGACTCAAGTTCAATTTCTGATGGAAAACATTATTTCTTAGTATCTTCACACACAAGCGATCCAGATGTTTTCTTCGATTCTGAGATAGACAGTGGCTATTCTGTTGATAACCTAGCACCACTTGCACCAAAAATGGTAACTGGAAATTACAATTCGGAAGCAAAAACAGTTACAGTTCACTGGAATGCAAACACTGAGACAGATCTTCACCATTATCTGCTTTATCGGAATAATTCGTCTGATTTTGATCCTGATACACTCACAACACTTGCAACACTCAAAGACACATTATATGTCGATATAACTCCACTACCAGGTAGCGCTTTTTATGCTGTCTTTGCACAGGATATACATGACAATGTTAGTATAAAAAGCAATCTAGCAGCCATTTTATCAGCTCCTTCGATACCAACTCTCCTTTCACCCGAGAGTAATGCAACAGGAATTTCTGCAAACCCCACATTTAGCTGGAATCCCTCCACTGGAGCAGAATCATACAGGCTACAAGTCTCCACTAATAAAGACTTTTCCACAATAGACATCGATCAAAGTGAGATTACTGAAACATCATATTCAATCAGTGGTCTACTGCAAAATAATTTATACTATTGGCATGTCAGCTCCGTAAACTCTGCTGGAGAAAGTGACTGGTCAGATGTATGGAGCTTTACAACCGTAACTACAGGTATAGATAAAGAAGAAAAAATCCCAAAAACATATACTCTCAATCAAAATTATCCTAACCCGTTTAATCCGGAAACCACAATTCGTTTCCAACTGCCAGAACTAACGAAAGTTGAACTTGAAATATTTAATATTCTTGGTGAGAAGATATACACTATAGTAAAAGAACAAAAAAATGCTGGATACTATCAAGTTAAATGGGATGGCAGAAATGATTTTGATATTCAAGTTCCTGCCGGCATTTATCTATACCGTCTAAGGACTGATAAATTCGTACAAATAAAGAGGATGCTCTTTTTGAAATAAGGAGGTGCTTGTTACATACTTCCCGTTGTAGCAGTTATACAGATTAGTAGTCAAACTGCTTGGATTGGAATAAATCATATCAGTTTTAATAGGTAAGACTTTGTTTGTTGTCAAAGGTATGTGATAAAATTTTTTGTAAATTACAAAAAATGGTTGGTGTTTCTTTGTAGAACATAAATCCCAAACATTGTGTACTTTCAGACGTTTTTCAATATTTTCACTTTGGGAAAAGTAGAGCCAGTTGGCAAGCCTTTGATACTTAATAAGTTTTTTTTGATCATTGGAAAACTTACTTTTAGAATCACAAATCGATGAGTAAAATAAAGAACTTCTCCTATCCATGCAACCACCCATGGGGGGGTGCACGTTTATTATGCTAATAACCACTAACTTTAAAATATTCTAAAACTGCCTTCATTATAATATCCCGACTTTCCTGTGTAATAATCGTCTCAAATGGAAATCCAAAAGCAATAACATTGTAATTATCTTTATAAGCAACTGCGGCACTGAATTGATTTTCAGAATATCTTAAAATTGTTTTTGCTAAAGAATCCGCCGGTTCAATCGCATCAGGCGCTTCAACGGTATAAATATCAGGATTATAATTAGTATTAAATTCAAAGGACTGAATTGAAAGTAAAAAATCCGCATCATCTGAGAAAAATCCACCTGTTTTTACAGCATGATCCGTTTGCAATCTATACTTTAATGTGTTTTCAGCAAATATAACATCTTTACTATCTCCATTTATAAAAAGATCTGAAGCGATATATGCCCCTGATATAAAAAGATTTCCTCCTTGATCACAGTAACGGCAAATTTCGCGCTGCAATTTTTTCGGAAATGTTTTATATTTCTTGTCAGATATATCTCTAATTGATACCGTCTCTTTTTCTTCACCTAAAATTAGGTCCACGTATTTATATTGAGTTATATCAATTTGTTTATCCACGATTACTTCATCACTGACAGAAACAAAAGAGTATCCTGCTGCCTGAATGCATTTTCCATGTAGATAAGGAAAATCAAAAGTGTTACCTGGAATTATTTTTGTCTCAAAATCTGCATAGCTTCTTCCCCATCCCGGCGCATCATTTGATAAAAATCGTGATGTAGGTAAATAGTTTACCTGCGAACCCGTATAATTAATATCATACTTATCGGGAACGCCCTGATCCCAAAAATTGGCAAATCCGGTAAATCCATCTAATTCGACTGTTTTCGGTGCTGAAACCCTGTCAAAACCATTTACAATTAAAACCGGTTCTTTATCATTATCAATCCAACAAACCGAAAGAATTTCCGAAGGAAAACTCTCTCCCCCCTTATTTACAGCCGTAATTTTAAAACTATAAATAACACCAGAATTTAAATTAGTAAGAGTAATATGGGGAGTGTAAACTAAAGTACCATTATTAAATCCATTATCATCTTTTCTCATATAGACAATGTATTTTTCAGGAATTGCTGTTTCTTCCAATGGATCTATGGTCGGCTGCCATTTTAGAGTTATCTTTCTTTCTCCGGTAAAAGTGGCATGAAAATGTGAAATGGGAAGCGGTTGAACAATATATTCATACTGATATTGCGTAGAAATAAATTTCAGTATTGCTTTATAAAATGCACGGCTTACATCAAATCGAAAACAAGGGTCAAGAGCAAATTTCATATCCAGATAATTTTGATGTGATAATAATTCTATTAGAGCGGACGGAACATTTGGGCGATATGCTTCATTGTATTGGCTGTTATAAAGCTGACGGCGATTCCATTTGGGATCATATTTAGCACGAATATCTTCAACGATTTGTGTTTGCAATATATCAGCAAAGTCCCTATTGGCAAAGCGTGACATGCTGTCAGGAAAAACTAAAGCAGAGTCATAATCCTCAATGCTATAAATTGAGAGTGTCCCAATAGTTGTATCACTAAAGCTAATTCCAGCATCGGTATGGAAAGCCAGCGATAAATCAATAGGAATCCCAAGTCCTTTGACATTTCGGTCTTTATTTGGACCAAAAGGTTTTCCCCTTAGATAATTCACCCATTCACCACGACATTGATAGTCATCTTTATAATCATTCGAATCACTATTAAAACTATAAACCAGAGTATCAGGCATTCCGGCATATTGCAAATAATATCGAGAAGCCTCTACATACTTTGGACGTCTGCTAGTGCTTCCATTCCTTTCGACATTTCCCATTCCTCCACCAAAGCGAACTGCGTCAGCTGTAACAGTTCTACCTAATTCTGAACTTTTGTTACTAAGCATGACTTTTCCAATCTCCGGATTTTGACCTGCTTTGAATTTGAATTTCCCTAAATAAATCCAGGTATTACCGCCAATTTTCTGATTAACTTGAAACTCCGTTTTACCAGCCGTATGGTAAATTGTATAATGAGCATCAGTAGCGTTATTTTCATCATGGAAGTAAGAAATATAAACTGCATAATATCCGGTTTCCGGGATTTCAGGAATCCACTCAACCGAAGCAGATTCAATTGTATCCGATTCTGCAAAGCGGTAACTGCCTGACTTAAAGGGATTTACACCGATTGTATAAGGTAGATTAGAAAGTGCAAATCCTGTACTCTTCCCTGTTCGCCATATATGATTACTATCTGAAAATATTTCAATATAAGAATCTTTACTATTGAGAGAATCGTTATCAATCACTACTTCATTAATTTGTATATCTCGTTCCCTTGGTAAAAAAACATTTGCTCCCGCATTTTCTAACATTGGTACAATATATTGAATTGTGAAAGACATTGGTAACAGGTCTTCCACAGTTTGAAAAAGTCTCGGTCGCTGCCATTCCCAACGATCTTTTCTGTTATCATAATACCAACCGTGGCTATGCCATATTGCAATATTTCGATTATATAATCCATTTTCGGGATAACAGGGTTTATTAATATTTCTTACAACAGGTTCTGCACGTAAATCTTCTTTTGGTATTCGTGTCCAATCATATTTTTCCCTATCCTGGCGAAAATAATTCGGAATTAGTTCCTCGATCGGCTTGTCAAGAGAATAAATTGTAAAAGAGTATTTCCTGAATCGCCAACCTAACTT
>DAOUYY010000077.1 GCA_030665885.1 Fidelibacterota bacterium | reverse complement strand
ACCGAGTTATCAGTATCCAGAGTATTAGCAATTTTTAATAAGTTTGTAACTGATACATTGGCTTCTCCTCTTTCAACCTGTCTAAGTAATGTAGGTGTAAATCCCTTTCTGTACTTTAGTTACTACAGGCAAGCGCTAAGTATGAAAAGTCTTCGATTGGGATTTCGTTCAGTGATGTCAGGAACTCTGGTGAGGAGCTCATATAATGCGGATGAATAAACCTGTCAGGTTTTTGAAACCTGACAGGTTTAACTGAGGAATCGCCCGCCTGACTAATCGGGCAATGGCAAATATCTGTGCCCCCTTAAGTACTTAACCCTGTCAAATCCAAACAAACCCATTTCTCCCAGCGGGAAGCCTGTGGCTTCTCTTAAAGTAGGTTTTGAATAATTTCCTCTCTTTGCAATTGACCAACCTCTTTTATAAATTCCCTCGGTTTTTACAAAAGGGAAAGATGGCATTTTTAGAATTACTTTTTCCGGATAATGATCCCATAACAAAAATCTTGCGGCGGATTACTAATATTGCAGACCGTGTAGGTATAGAGGTATATCTTGTCGGTGGTGTGATCCGGGACAGGATACTTGGTTATTCAACGAAAGACATCGATATAATGGTGATTGGGAACGGAATAGAGTTCGCCAGGCAAATTGCGTACTCTTTCCGTCTGAAAAAAGTTCTTGAGTATCCAAAATTCGGTACGGCAATGATACCGTATCACGATGTTATCATAGAAGTAGCTACTGCACGCTCAGAGAAGTACAATAGCAATTCTAGAAAACCAAGGGTCAGTGAGAGTGATTTGATGGAAGATCTTGCTCGCAGGGATTTTACAATAAATGCACTTGCAATGTCACTGAACAACGAGACACTTTTTCAACTAATGGATTATTTTGAGGGATTAAAAGACCTTGATGCGGGAATAATTCGCACACCGCTGGATCCCATAAAGACTTTCTCAGAAGACCCTTTGCGAATACTCAGGGCAATTCGTTTTGCAACGCGACTCGGATTTAAGATTGAGGATAAAACTTTCCGTGCCATTTCCAGAGTAAAAGAGCGAATGGAAATTGTGTCACAGGAGCGGATTACTGATGAATTGATAAAAATTCTTAATGTTTCAAATAATCCCTCGAGAGGTTTTTACTTGATGAAAGAATCCGGTCTACTCAGTATTATATTGCCGGAGATTGTAGCTATGGATGGTGTGGATCAGCGCAACGGATTTCATCACAAAGATGTATTTCAACATACACTTCAGGTTATAGATAATGTTAGTAGAGTTTCGAGCAAAATTGAACTCCGTTTTACGGCGCTGGTACATGATATTGCGAAGCCATTAACAAAAAAGTACATAGATGGTAAAGGTTGGACTTTTCATGGACATGAGGAACTGGGCGCAAAAATGATAAAGCAGTTTTGCAAGCGTCTGAAGATGTCGAACAAAATCATGGAATATGCAATGAAGTTAACAAGACTTCATCTTCGCCCTATTGCTATCGCAGTTGAAGGGGTAACGGATAGTGCAGTTCGCCGCCTCATAGTTGAAGCTGGAGATGATGTTGAGGATCTCGTCAAATTATGTCGTGCTGATATAACCTCTAAGAATCCGCGTAAAATTACAGAATATATGAATAATTTTGACCGTGTTGTTAAACGAATTGGGGAAGTTCAGAAGAAAGACAAATTAAGAGCATTTCAATCACCAGTTCGAGGTGATGAAATTATGATGTACTGCGGTCTCAAGCCTGGTCCTCAAGTTGGCTATATTAAAAAAGCCATAGAAGAAGCAATACTTCAGGGTGAAATTTCGAACACCTACAATAACGCTAAAAAATATTTAGAAGAAAATAAAGATCGACTTCTCAAAGAAAGTCAAAAAAAGTTTAACTAATATGACAACTTTTATTTTATTGTCTAATCTAATTCACTTGTTGGAAAGAAAGGAGAACTATGACTGAAGCAATTGAAAAATCAGTTTTTGCAAAAATCATTTCGGTTTTTTGGGAGCCTTCAGCAACCTTTAAATCCCTTAAAATCAAAACTCAATGGTTTGATATTGTTCTTCCGATACTATTGGTGGCTTTGGTATCAATTATTTCGATTCCGTATGTAACTCCAATAGCTATTGAACAACAGAAAGCGAGAATAGAAAAAAGTGAACGATTGTCCGATGAGCAGAAAGAAATGGCATTTGAGCGGATGGATAAACATGCCGGATCGATTATCCCATATGTAAGTACTCCTATATCTATAGCTGTAAAGTGTGTGTTTATTGCATTGGTAATGTGGTTTGCCGGAAATTTTCTTCTGGGAGGAGAGTCAAAGTTTGTACCTGTCTTCGCTGTAACGGCTTATGCATGTCTGATTGATATTATCGCTGTTGCTGTAAAAGTACCATTAATGGTTTCTCAGCAAACAATGAAAGTATATACAAGTCTGGCTCTATTTTTTGAGGAGAGCTCGTCTTTCCTATTTCGTTTTATGGCAACTTTAGACATTTTTGCATTATGGAAAGTTATACTCTTAAGTATTGGGCTTGGCGTAATCTATGATCTCAAAACATCAAAGGTTTTTTGGGTAGTTTTATTACTGTGGCTTGGCTATTGTGTTATAGCATCACTATTAGGCGGTTTAGTTAAAATACAAATAACAGGATAATAAAAATGCGAAAAGTTCTTATAACCATTTTATTCATTATTTCAATTGCTATATCGGGGGAGAAAAAATTAACTCTTGGTGATTGTATTCAGATAGCGCTTGAAAAAAATCTGGAAATGAGTATTGCAAACAAGCAATTAAAGGCTGTACAAGAGGGAGTTAGGGCTTCTTATGGAAATATATTGCCGTATATCTCTTTTAGAACCAATGCTACAAAGTTCACACAGGGACCTACAGATATTTCGATGGCTTATGGTGGATTTGTAATTGATACAACAAGTTCTACTTCTAGAATGAATCAGTATAACACTGGAGTTACTTACTCTCAAAATTTATTCGATGGAGGTAAATGGTGGAACAGTATTAAACTGGCAAAGAATACGTATAAAGGAGCTGTTGTTGATAGAGATCGGGCTCGACAATTAATGATAGTGAATGTTACTGAAAAATTTTACAATGTCTTGAAGGCTCAGGAGTTATTAAAGGTTTATAGTAAATCGCTTGAAAATAGCCAGGAGCAGTTAAAGAAAACTAAGGAACTGCATAGAATTGGTCAGGTTGCAAAAAAGGACCTTTTTAAAGGACAAGTACGTGAAGGAAATGACAGGCTTAATGTTATTCAACAAAAATCGATGCTTAAATCCGCAATATCGGATTTAAATATTGCTATGGGTTTGGCTCCAAATGAACCTTTGGAAGTTTATGAAAAGGCATACCAAAAACCTGAAAGCATTGATCCCGAAACTGCTGAGCAGCGTGCATTTGAAAATAACCTGGAGCTTAATTCACTAACTGCTCAGAAGCAGTCAGCCTTTTTAAATTACAAAATTGCAAAAGGTGACAGATATCCTACTTTGTCCTCCTCGTTTTCTTATTCTCGTGGTGGTTCAGAATTATCAAGGACCTACTCGGAGTTGGATAAATGGTGGAATACCTCTTTAAATTTGAATTTAAGTTACCCATTATTTGATGGTTTTCGAAGGAAGACAAATATCCAACAGAAGTTATTGAACTACAAAATTTATAATGATCAAATAGAAAAAAAGAAAATGGATATTCAGAATCTTGTTCAAAACTTGCTTCTTGCTCTGGAAACATACAAGGAGATGATAGAAATAAATGAGCTGAATATCCAATCGGCGCAGGAGGATTTACGCCTGGCGCAGGAGATGTATCGTCTAAATTCTGCAACACTTTTGGAAGTTTTAGATGCACAGGTGGAATTGACCCGCGCTCGTGGAAACCTGGTTACAACTAAATACGATGCAAAAATTGCAGAGGTTCAATTGGCTTTAGTTATGGGGACACTTTAGTGTATAAAAACGCAAATAAGTGCAGAAGGATACAGGTAGAGAAGAGACTTAAAGTTTAGTAGGGAGTTGAATAATGATTACTAGAAATGATAAAGAAATAATTTTGAGGTGTGCCCAAAAATATAACGTTTCCTCTATTTACTTGTTTGGTTCAGCAACTGAGACAGAAAAAGAGGCTAACGATATAGACCTTGGAGTAAAGGGAATTGAACCGAAATTATTTTTTAAGTTCTATGCTGAATTAATTAAGCAGTTACCAAAACCGGTTGATCTAGTTGATCTATCTAATAAGTCGCTATTTAATAAGTTTGTTGAAGAGAAAGGTATAAGAATATATGGGTGATTTAAGTGTTAAAATTTCTGCAGAAAAAGAGAATGTGGAAAAAGCATTGGACAATCTTAATAGTGCTGCGAGAGAAAAAGAAAAGACAGTTATTGAATTAGCCGCTATTGCTACATTCCTCCATAATATTTATAATGGGATTGAGAATATTTTGAAACAAGTGCTAAAAGCAAAACATGTTGAGAACACAAAATCAGAGGCATGGCATAAAAATTTATTAGAGTTTTCCGTAAATAATGGAATTATACCGGAGAAATTATCTAATGAACTTTATGAATATCTGTCCTTCAGGCATTTTTTTATTCATTCATATGGATTCATGCTTGAAGAAGCATATTTGGAGAATTTGGCAAATAATATTCCAAACGTTTGGTCACAATTTTTATCAGAAGTAGAAAAATACTGCCAGAAACCAGATAATTTCCCTGTTAGTGGAAATTAGTGGCAGAACAAATAGTCACTAAATATTTATAGAGGTCATTGATGAAGAAAAAAAATAGGAAGAAAATTGTAATCCTGATAGTTGTATTCCTTATTATTGGTATTTTTATTGTATTTAATTCTATAAAGGATAAAGAGAAGCCCATTCCTGTGCAAACAGATAAAGTCATACGGGATAGAATAGTCCAAACTGTAAACGCTTCGGGTTCTCTTATTCCTATTACTCAGGTAAAAATTAGTGCTAATGTTAGTGCCAGAATTATAAATATTGCTATTAAGGAGGGTGATACTGTCAAGCAGGGTGATCTTTTAGTTGAACTTGATAGAACTCAATATGAAGCTGCTTATGAAAGAGCACTTTCTGTTGTAGGCTCAAATAAAGCGAACAGGAAAAAGGTAAAAAGTGATTTAAAGAGGATTAAAGCTCTCTATGATAATGATCTAACTTCTGAAGCAGAATTGGAAGCCGCAATTGCGCAGAATGAGCTTGCTATGAGCCAGGTGGTTCAATCAGAGGCAATGCTCAAGCAGGTGCTTGATGATCTTAATAAAACTCGCATTGAAGCTCCAATGGACGGCATCGTTACGAGTCTCCAGAAGGAAATAGGGGAGATAGCTCTTGGGTCTGTATTTCAGGAGGATGTAATATTAGTCATTTCCGATATGTCTAAAATGAAAGTAAAAGTAGAAGTAGATGAAACCGATGTAGTTAATGTTAATATTGCCGATACATCAAATATTGAAATTGATGCTATCCCCGACACTGTTTTTAAGGGTGTAGTATCAGAAATTGCACACAGTGCGACAACACGTGGACTTGGCACACAAGAACAGGTTACAAATTTTGAGGTTGAAATCTCTGTTATCGGTCAGGACTTCCGCTTCCGCCCGGGTATGTCTTCAACAGTTGATATTATCACCGAACTTAGAGATAGCGCTATTGTCGTTCCTATTCAATCATTAACAGTACGTAGACCTGAAATATTGGAGGGTGAAGATAAGTCTGGGGAAGGAGAAAAGCCCGAAGTTCGACGCTCAACTGAAAAAAATGTTACTTTAGAAAAGGGAAAAAGTGAAGAAGTAGTATTTGTAGTAAAACATCCGATTAGTGAAGATAATCCTAAAAAAACATTTTTAAAAAAGAAAGTAGGTCCGAGAGCTGAACAACGAGCTGTAAAAATAGGTATTAGTAGTGATACGCATTTTGAAATAATAAAGGGCTTGGAAGAGGGTGAAGAAATTGTAGTTGGAAGTTATAAGGCAATTAGTAAAGAATTAGAGGACGATTCTTCACTTAAGATAACGAAAAAAAGCAAAGGGAAGGGGAAAAGAAAATGAAACGAATCTTATCATTAATGTTGATACTAATAGTCGGAGCGTTTTTGTTTGCAAGTGATAATAATGATGACACTAAACTTTCTGGAAAGTTATTTGTTCAATTAGAACAAGACACATTAACAGTTACTGGTGAGGATGTTGAACCGGAAATTACTGAAGAGATAGACCAAGACACTTTGGTGACAGATGAAGAAGAGGAAGAAGAGTGGGAAGAAGATAAAGAGTGGGATGAAGAAGAAGAGCATGGTATGACTTTATGGGATTTTTTATCAAAGGCTTCTGATTCATATGTAGAAAAATTTTTAGAGGATTCGGATTTTGACCGCCGTGGCTATAAACAAGAGAAGCGAAAACGCGGCTATTTTAGATTTGGCGCTGGCGGTTGGGATGCTTATATGCTGCCTCTGAATATAGATAATATTAATTCCAAGCTCTCTGGCGTAGTTCAGATTGATGAATTTGATAGTGAGATGTTTCTGAATGGTGGCGGAGGCTGGGGATATCTGAGTAAAAAACTAAGAGTAGGTGGAATTGGATTCAGTGGAGCAGTTGTTTCGGATGGTCAGAAAGATGATATTGGAAAGGAAGTCACACTCAGGATAAGTTCTGGAGGAGTTACCATTGACAGAGTTTTTCACCCGTTGAACAAATCGGAAATTTATGTAGGGGCAATGATCGGTGGTGGGACCGCTTCGCTAAAATTCGTTCAGTGGACAGGTCCGTTGAAATGGAAACAACTGTGGGACGATGGTTATAGTAAAACTGATACAACCGGGCACGATTTTTATGATTATAAGACGGAGATAAAAAGCCATTTCATTACTTTAATACCAACGATAGGTGTTAGATATAACATTTTACGATGGTGTGCGATCGGTGCAAATGTAGGATATTTTTATACTATGATTGATAACGATGGCTGGAAAATGGGTGGCAAGCGAGTTAACGATGTTCCTAAAATTGATTTTTCAAACATTTTTTATCGTGTTAATATCTATTTTGGCGGATAGTAGATTGTATTAAACAATTACATAATGTTTATTATTAGGCTATATGTTCTTAAAGAGCTATTGGTCAAGGAGAAAGGAGAATGAAATGAAGAGATGTATATCTATTTTTATGATTTTATTGATGGGAAGTTCTCTGCTTGCTTTCGATAAAGATGATGACTGGAAAAGCAGGCGGAAACGAGGATTTTTCAGAGGTGGTGCTGGTGGATTTGATGTCTATATGCTGCCACTAAAAGTTGGTGAGGTTAACACTAAACTTAGTGACGTTATCGGAATTGGAGAATTCAATGATAATATGTTCCTCACCGGCGGTGGTGGCTGGGGATATGTAGGTAAAAGTATCAGAATAGGTGGTATGGGATTTGGTGGATTTGCTGTTTCTGAAGGCGCCCCTGATCCCGGTCAAATTCAAAAGGAAATCACTCTCAGTTTAAGTTTTGGCGGATTTCTAATTGAAAAATCATTCCACCCGTTTAATAATTCAGAAATTTACTTTGGAACGATGATAGGGGGTGGATCGGCTTCACTTGAATTAATACAGTGGAGTGGACCCTCAAGCTGGAATGATGTATGGAAGGGTTATTCAATTGATACAATTATTGATACCACGAATAACTATTATGATTATAAGACAGAATTGCAAAGCGAATTTTTCGTATTAATGCCGACAATAGGTTTCCGGTATAATATCTTTCGCTGGTGTGCTATAGGTGCTAATGTTGGTTACTTATATACGCATATGGACCAGAGGGGATGGAAGTCGGAAGGTAGAAGGATTAGTAATGTTCCTAAGATAGATTTCTCTAATACAGTTTACCGGTTTAATGTCTATTTTGGTGGATAATGGATGTTCTAATAAATATTAAAGATATAGTTAAAACATATCAAGTTGGTACTGTGGATGTCCATGCCCTGAGAGGTGTGGATCTTCAGATCCAACGTAATGAGTATATTTCGATAATAGGACCTTCAGGTTCAGGCAAATCAACTCTGATGAATATAATTGGATGCCTGGATTCACCAACTTCGGGAAGATATGAATTAGAAGGTACTCTGGTTCATGAAATGGATGATAATCGACTCGCAGAAATAAGAAACAGAAAAATAGGGTTTGTTTTTCAGACATTTAATCTTCTTCCCCGGGCGAGTGCTTTGCACAACGTGGAACTTCCACTGATTTATAGTGGTGTTTCTGCATCAAAGCGAAAAGTAATTGCTGAGGAAGCATTGGATAAGGTGGGACTTTCTGATAGAAAGAATCACCGTCCCAATGAACTCTCAGGTGGACAGCGTCAGCGCGTAGCTATTGCAAGGGCGCTTGTTAATAATCCTTCACTCATTTTGGCTGATGAGCCCACTGGTAACCTTGACTCGAAAACTGGTGAAGAGATCATGAAAGTATTTGGTAAGCTCAATGAAGCCGGAAATACAATCATTGTCGTTACACATGAGAAATATATTGCTGAGCAGGCTAGTCGTATAGTCCGTATTCTTGATGGAAATGTTGCTGATGATTTACAATTGGAAGAGAATTGATTTCCTTTTTTATTAGACTCTGGGAAAATATTCTTATTGCTGCTCGAGCTCTTGTTCAAAACAAGATGAGGGCAATACTCACCACGCTCGGAATAGTCATCGGTGTGCTAACTGTTGTCTCGGTAGCCTCGATTATTGAGGGATTAAACAAAGGTTTCGCCAGTCAAATTGCAAACATTGGAAGCAATACGATATACGTACAGAAGTATCCCTGGGTTGCTGGAAAAGATTGGTTTAAATATCGTAACCGTCCAAATATTACTATGAAAGACGCTAAGTATGTTCAAGAACATATGAAAAATGCTGAAGCAATAGCACCGGCAACAAGTACAAGGCGTAATATAAAATATAGGAATAATTCACTTACTGCCATTGGTGTCAGTGGTGTAACAATGGAGACGGAAAAAATTGAAGGTTATAACATTGATGAGGGGCGGTACTTTGCTCCCTTAGAGATAGCAAAAAATAAAAATAGTGTAGTTATAGGTTACGAAATAAAAGATAAACTTTTCAAGAACCGATATCCTATTGGTGAAAAGATTAGAATCGGGACTATTTCATACACTGTTATTGGTGTAATGGAAAAAAGGGGCAGTATATTGGGGCATAATCTTGACTCAGGCGTATATGTACCTGTTGGGTCTATATTCAGGAATTTCGGATTCCATAGAAGTATACAAATAATGGTAAGAGTAAAAGATCCGTCTATGATAGAAACAGCTATGGATGAGCTCCGTTTTTTAATGAGGGTATCAAGAAAATTAAAGCCTCATGAGGAAGATGATTTTTCTATTAATCAACAAGAAGTTCTTACTGATATGTATAAAAAACTTACCGGAGGATTATATACTGCCGCTTTAGGGATTGGTATGCTTTCACTGCTTGTCGGAGGTATAGGAATTATGAACATTATGCTGGTTTCTGTCGCTGAAAGAAGAAGAGAAATTGGAGTACGTAAAGCTTTAGGTGCCAAACGAGCCACAATAACATTTCAATTTATAATTGAGTCGGTAATTATCTGCACTATTGGAGGTATTATAGCGATTTTAATTAGTTATCTGTTTTCAATTTTAATTGATAAGGTTACACCTTTCCCATCTTCGGTGCCTTTATGGTCTGTATTAATGGGCTTGGGTTTTTCTACCTTTGTTGGTCTATTTTTTGGTATTTATCCCGCTCGTCAAGCAGCCAAACTCAATCCTATAGAATGTTTACATTATGAATAAAAATAATATTTGGAGTAGGATTTCGAAACTTGAGTCAAGTCCACTAACAAAATTCTTTCATAATTCACAGACCTTTCAAACAAACTTAACTTAAGTTTTGACTTTAAATAAATCTCAATCGAGTTATCATGAATTTTGAAGAAGGATTAAGACTCGCTTATCAAACAGTAAAAAGTAATAAACTTCGGACGTTTCTGACGACACTTGGTATTGTTATCGGAGTGATGGCAGTGATAGGGATGATGTCAATTATTGATGCTCTTGAAAGGCATATGACGCAAACTTTATCTGCTGTTGGGGGAAGTGTCTTTTGGGTTCAGAAATATCCTGCGGTGC
>DAOUYY010000255.1 GCA_030665885.1 Fidelibacterota bacterium | reverse complement strand
AGTAAGCATTGAAAACAGGAATTAAATCAGGATTTGTTGTACAAAGTTGAGCACCATGTTTCCCATCAAAATTCTCAAAATCTCTATCACGTCTGCCATCTACTAATGCAAAATATTCAATATGGTCTTTTCCATATTTTTCTGGTGGAACAATATTACCACATTCATGACCACCCCAGATTTTCATACCTCCTAATCTATTCCTCTTCTCCCAGAGGCTTACCTCTTCCAAATGTTTTTTACTTACTCCCAATTCACTCTGTTTTGATATGCGGTCTAATTTGCCCCATAAGGGACCGCCGGGACCTCGATTTCTCCATTTGAAATCCGGTGCTTTAAACAGATCAATCTCAGGAATAAAAATCGTATTTAACTTAGGAACGACTTCTCCTAATTCACCGGGCCAAAACCATCGTACATCACAATACTTTTCCAGAAACGTATAAACGGCAAAAGACAATCCGTCATCATCCGCCCCTATAATGTGAAGACGATTATCACATGTACGTATGAGAAAACTTTCCTTTTCAAGTTCTGGAATATTTAAATCAAACTGTTTATTTACTTTTCCGATAAAGATTAAGAATTCTTCTGAATCTTTCCAGGAAGTGATAATAGGAACATCTACGCCGCTTATCTTTTTAAAATATCGTCTTAATTCTTGTGCGGCATCTAACTCGGCTTTTATTGCCGACTCTGATACAACTATTAATGATAGTGCTTTACCATTATCAACTAAAACGTGTTTTTTTCTCTCACTCATATTTCAACCCTTTACCTCACTACCACGATGTAATACCTTCACCGAACTTATGAAGCCTCGGAATTGAGACAGGAAGCTTACCTTTAGGAGTGATTTTTCCGGCAATGATACGACAAAGTGCTTTCAACTGCGGCAATCGATCTCCATAATTGCAAATAAAGGTTTTTGCTTGTGGATAATCAAGTAAGTCATAAGGCGTATTTAAGGCAATCCAAATAACTTTTTTATTTAGTGCAAATATCTTTTTTACCAAGTCTCCTTGATATGGTCGAATATTTGAACGATGTGTCCCAAAAATGAGCAGATCATAATTTTTTGCTTTATCAACTACAGCACTTATCTCCTCTGAATATGGATTGATCCTATAATCAATTTTATCAAATTTATCAATTGAATAAGTAAATATATCACTCATTAAACCTCGAATAATATTGCCTGAACGATCACCAGGGATACCGTCAAGCGATGCATTTGCCATCGTATCCGGCATTATAAGCAGCACCTTAATATAAGGTTCTAATTTCAAAGGCAATAACTTTTCTTCGTTTCTCAACAAAGTCACTGAATTCTCACATAGGTTTTCCAATCTCTTTATATTTTCCTTATTCCATAGAGCAACATCTATTTCAGGCAACTTAGCAGAGCAGTATTTCTTTTTTAATGCAAAAATCCTTCGAAGCGAGAGGTTAAGCCTCTCGTCAGAAATTCTATTTTCCCTTACAGCATTACGGAGCGCATTCAAGATTTCCAGGTGACTTGTGCGACCGTGTCTCTTCAAAATCATATCGCCACCAGCCAGGATTACTTGCACAGCTGATTCACCCATTGAGTAATAATTAGTAAGTCCTTTCATGCCAAAAGCATCTGTTATAATAACATTATTAAAATCACATTTTTCACGAGCCAGTTCGGTATTAATTGTTCTTGAGAAGGTCCCAATGGCATTTTTATCAATTGCAGAATAACGAACATGTGAAGTCATTATTGCAGCCACATCAGTTTGTACAGCCTTTTTAAAAGGCACCAATTCTACCTTTTCTAATCTATCTACGGAATGAGGAATATCAGGTAAGTCGAAGTGAGCATCTATATTGGAATCTCCTTTACCTGGAAAATGCTTAGCTGTAGAAGCAATTTTAGCATCTATCTGTCCCTTAATATACTGCTCGCCCATGGCTGCGACTAATTCGGGCTGATCCCCGAATGACCTTATTCCACAACCCGGATTAGTTGCATCAATATTAATGTCCAGATCAGGCGTAAACATCATGTTAAATCCGAGCGCTCTTAATTCCATCCCAATTAGCTTAGCTACTTCATAAGCCCATCTCGGATTATGAGTAGCTCCGATAGCCATATTCCCGGGATTTCTGGATAAAGATTCCAAAAATGTGGTACGGTCGCCTCCTTCCTGATTTATTGCTATAATAAGAGGAATATCGTTTTCTTTCATGGATAGCCTCTGCATACCCTGGATAAATTCACGTACCTGAAAAGGATTCTCCATGTTTCGAATACTAAAAACAACACCTCCTACTTTCCATTTTGTAATTACTTCCCGGACATAATCATTTACTTCAGTGCCATTAATACCGATAACATACAGTTGCCCTGTTTTTTCGTCTAAAGTCATTTTTTCAATTAATTTCATTTTCTGACTCTTTCACCTTTCGAGATCTTTTATAAAATTCAGATTAAAAGAGACTACCTACTTTCAAAAGCCTGTGAGTTAAACTCTTCAAAAAGTTCTGCACTTACTTTATCCTCTTTAATTCGCTTTATCAAATCAGCCAAATTCTTCACAGATTCATCAAACAATTTTTTTCCCTTTTCTGCCGTAGCCATTGATGAATCTCCTGCATAATGTGTAGGATACTTTGCATTCCAATCCAGAGGAGAATTAGCAGGTTTTAAGTGTTTTAATCGCTCCTGCGAAATCCCCGGTTCATCAGGAAGATTCTCCATTTTTACCAGATTACCGTGTATGTAGAGTAGAATCGCTGTCTCATTTTCACTGGCGTGTTCCCCTTTTACC
>DAOUYY010000115.1 GCA_030665885.1 Fidelibacterota bacterium | reverse complement strand
GAGATATAAATGGTTCAAAATACTGTAGCAGCCCCTAAAAAGATTGGAAAGTCAAAACCACTTCTAAAATCGGTAGGTGGCAAATCGTAATTACTTGACCAATTTCAGGAATATCACCCAACAGAAAAGAACTCTTCCCTACACAAACATTCAGGAATTCTTTAAATTAAATTTACTATTCTTAAAAGAAATGTCTCATAGTCTTGAAGTACACCGACTTCCCATAGACAATTTGCTATCTCTAATTGTACCTTGAATTTATATCGATTCCACCACTCTACGAAAATGAAATCCATATATAGCTAAGGTTACAGCCAGAGGAAATTTCTTAGGATGTTTGAACAGGCTGTAAAATAGCAACTTCCAGTAATATCGCCTGTCTTTTTCAAAAATCCCCAGTTTCCATACGGAGCGAAACAATGCACGAATATCAGAAAACGACGGCATTTTTGAGTTGATAACAGGCTGGGAATATTCTTTTAAAAAGGTTTTAACGCGTTCATAATAATTCTTCTGAGAATAAATAAACCGTAAAATTCCTTTATATCCGATTATTAGTTGTTGATAGTTCATTTTGGGAATAAAATTTGTAGAACCATCCAGGTTGTCGCCACTCATAATTCCAATTAGACGATTTTCTTTGTCTAGCCTATTATAGAGTTTAGTCCCTTTTGGAGCATTTAGCAAGCCGACCATTGCAGTAACAATTCCACTTTTTTGGATAAAGTTAATCTGTTGCTTAAAAATATCCGGCGGGTCATTATCAAAGCCGACAATAAAGCCTCCAGAAACGATAAATCCCTTGTGTTGTAACTTTTTTACGGATGATACAATGTCTCGACTGAGATTCATTGATTTTCCACATTCGGCAAGACTTTCATTATTGGGCGTCTCTATACCGATAAAAGTATGGTAAAACCCCGCTTTTACCATCAGGTCCATTAACTCATCATCGTCAGCGATATTTATAGAAGCTTCGGTTGTAAAAGTAAAAGGGCGATTCTTTTCTTCCATCCATTCAATCATTGCTGGTAAAATATCGGCTTTTAATTTTTTCTTATTGCCAATAAAATTATCATCAACAATGAAAACACTACGACGCCAACCTGTATTATATAAAGAAGTTAATTCATCCAAAAACTGCTCTCTGCTTTTTGTTCTCGGCTTACGACCGTTTAACACCGTGATACTGCAAAATTCGCAATTGTACGGGCAACCCCGAGAATATTGTAAGCTCATTGAAACATACTTCTTCGTCTTAAGTAAATTCCACAGAGGTTTGGGAGTTTTGGAAATATCCGGATATTCATTAGTCGCATATACATGTTTTGGCGTGCCGGCTTCCAGGTCTCTTAGGAAAAGCGGCAAAGTAATTTCCGCTTCGTTGAGCACGAAATGATCCACCCCCAAAAATTGCTGGTGGTTTGTTGTGGCTAAAGGTCCGCCAGCCACGATTTTTACGCCCAAATCGTTGCAGCGACTGATAATTTTTTTAATAGACATAATATGAACATTCATCCCACTTAAGAAAACAAAATCCGCCCATAAAATATCCTTATCCCTTAACCTCGAAACATTCATATCAATTAAGCGCTTTTCCCATTTTTCAGGTAAGATTGCCGCCATGGTAATTAATCCTAGGGGAATCTCAGACGATTTCTTCGAAACAAATTTCACCGCATGTGAAAAACTCCAAAAAGTTTTCGGGGTCTCAGGAGAAACCATTAATATTTTCATAGAGAAATACTCCTTTTATACAATTTTTTCCTCACGATATTGTGTGTTTCTTCGGCTAAAAGTACATCGTTAATATTTTTATAATCATTTGAGCCATTTTTTTCTGCTTTGAACTTGTAAAATTTCTCTCTACTTTATTTTACAAAATATTGAAGTGATGTTTTGTAAAAGTATTGTAAAAGTTGTAGATAGTCTTAATTTGATTTAACCTGGATTATTCATAGCCACTCCCAGAGGGATTCCGTTGGAAAAAGACACCCCGATACGGTCATTCTTCCCTACAGGGCAAGCCAAGGCACAAAGTCATAAAAATTGTTAATTGATAATTGTTAATTGATAATTGTTAATCATTCTACGCTTTGCTACGATTGATGAATTGATAATTGACTAAGTGTCCGGCATCCGCCGGATAGAATTCTCCTGATACTCCCGATCCCGATTTCTCGGGAGGATCGGGAATGAATAATATAGACAAAAAAAATGCGAAAAAAGTATTCACAGGCATATGCAATAATTCTTTTTATTCTGGCACAGGTAGCCTGTTTCTCTTTGTTAGGTCTCTGGATCGCCCGGTTTGTAGCTAATTATGTCATTTTAAAGCGTATTGGCGAGCAATATTCAATCAATATCCAGGCAGGAGGAGCAGTAGCTATTTTTGTAATCGGTCTGGTGTTGCTTGTGGCTATGTCAGTGGGAATGTTGCTTATTTTCCGGCGCTTGAGATTACAGTACAAACTAACGAAACTGTATGATAATTTTATAGCCAATGTCACACATGAATTAAAAACCCCTTTAACATCTATTCAGTTATATTTGGACACTCTCACCGTCCGGGACATTTCACGCTCAAAACAATTGAAATTTATCGAATTTATGCAAAGAGACGCCAATCGGCTTAACAAATTAATTAATGCTATTCTTGAAATTGCCCGGCTCGAGAAAAAAAAGAATCGGTTTCATTGCAGTGTATATGAGGCAGACCATATTTTAAAAGAAATAATTGAAGAAATTGTTCAACAGATTAAATTACCTCAGGGAACTATTACAATAACAGGAGAAGCACATTGTAACTGTGTCATTGACAAAAGCGCATTCAAAATCCTGTTTAATAATCTCGTCAATAATGCAATGAAGTATTCAACGGATATATTAAAAATATATATTAACATGCAATGTAGCCCTAAAAAGTGCGTAATAGAGTTTCAGGATCAGGGAATTGGTTTTTCAGTGAACGAAAAGAAAAGAATTTTCGACAAATTCTACAGGGTTAATCATCCGGACGACCCTGATGTGCGAGGATCTGGTCTGGGACTCGCCCTGGTAAAAGAAATTGTAAAATATCATGGCGGAAAGATCAGAGCCTATAGCAAAGGACTTAATCAGGGCGCCACTTTCCGTATTGAACTACCTGTCTATCCGGCATCAAAACGACACCATTTAAATAAATTGCTTAAATCGTCAACCTATTGAATTCTCAAAAGAGTTTTATATGAATGAGGATAACTTACAAAACAGTAAAATATTGTTGGTCGAGGATGAAGAATCGCTTGCAGAAGGTTTATTATTCAACTTGAGCGAAGAAGGCTACTCAGTTGTCTGGGTGAAGGATGGGAAAAAAGCACTGGAACAATTTGATTCGCAACCTTATGACCTGATTATTCTTGATATTATGCTTCCCTATATTAACGGGTTTGAAGTTGCCAAATATGTCCGTGAAAAATCGCCTATGATCCCAATTCTTATGTTAACTGCCAGAACCGCAGTCCATGATCGTGTGCGAGGGCTTGAAATCGGAGCTAACGATTACCTTACAAAACCATTTCATTTACAGGAATTATTGGCGCGGGTTAAAGGTATTTTACGACGCAAGAGCTGGTATCAATCAGCTGTTGAATCTACATCAACGTATCAATTTGGCGAAAATGAAATAAATTTTGCCGACTTCTCCTGCAGATCGGAAAATAAAAAATTTCGGCTTACTCAACAAGAAGCTATGGTAATGAAATATCTGATTCAAAAAAAAGATAAAATCGTATCGCGTGAGGAATTGCTGGAAAAAGTTTGGAATATCAGTTCCGAAATTGAAACCAGGACAGTGGATAATTTTATCGCCCGTTTACGAAAATATTTTGAACCAGATACAAAAAAACCTGTTTATATAAAAAGCATACGCAGCGCTGGATATATGTTTGTCGAGCGACCTAGCTCTTGATAAAATTATTCCAATATCTGTTTGACGAATTTTATTAAATTGGGGTAATTTGCGAGCAGTTGGATTATTCTATCTTCTTTTAAAAATACAAAACCCATTAAAAATCCAACACTTATGGAATCAACCTATAAATTAATTTCTCTATTTTTATTGACAAATTTCTTTCAACCCATCATCAACATTTAAAAGCTTCGTTTTTAAAAATGATGAAGCCCTGGAGATATTCAAACTTACATCTTTTGGTCGAGGTGTATTTTTCCCTAACCTTCCGAAGGTTTTCCCGAAGGGATTCTTTTGAATAAACCTTCGGAAGGTTAAATCATCATACTTTGTTTCTCTTATTAAACTCTCAGGCAGCCCTAATATATCGCATAACTTTTTCCCGAATTCATAGCGGCTTATTCTTTCTGAGCCACCAAGATGAATTATACCACAATAATCAGTCAATGCAACTTCCATAATTGCTCTCGCAGCATTATTAACAGAAATCATACTTCGATACTGATCGGAAAATAGTAGAATAGGTTCTTCTATTTCACTATTATATTTTTCCTTAAGAACTCTTTCAAGCCATCCAGAGCTATATTGTCTCGGAAGCACTCCCCTGCCATACATTAATACTACTCTACAAACCACTGCATTCTTGCATTTGTGTAAAACGAGTTTTTCCGCCTCCACTTTTGTCTTAGCGTAAATACTAAGTGGTCCCACCGGATTTTCTTCAGAGTAATTCCCTTGCCTGCCATCAAACACCATATCAGTGGAAATATAAACCAAGCGACAATTATTCCTTTCTGCCCATTTTGCAATGGCGCCAGTAGATTCTGTATTAATTTTAAATGCCAAATCTGGATTTTTTTCACATTTATCAGGATTAGGATAAGCCGCATTGTGAATAATTATATCAGGCTTATCAGAATCAAACAAATCCTTCAGTAGTTCTGGTTTGGACAAATCACAATAGACACTTTTTACTTCTGGAATATCAAATTTATATGAATGATATGCACCTACTGTACTGTACTTTTCCGCAGATAATTTGGCAAGATGTCCCCCAAGAAATCCGCTGGCACCTGTTATAAAAACTTCAATCATCCGTTCTTTGCCATATTCTCCTAAAATTACCATAAATCAAATATCCCAAACTTAGCACTATACCTGCTGTGAAAGATTCAGATGCAGTGATCGAGGAATTTTTCCTCATTAATATTAAACTAACAATACCAGTTAGTACACCAGTTACAATAACCATCCACCAACATTTTAGAACCAAGCGCTCTAACAGTATAAAAAACCCAACAGATACACCAGCGGTAATTAATATTAAATACAAAAATAGGCTGTTAATAAGTCCAAAATGATAGAAGAAATAACCGATAATAATAGATAAAATTACCGTTAAGACCAAAACTGAAAAAGTACGGGTTTTTAAGCTTCACTCATGAAACTTTATGTGAACAAAGGCAATTTCAATTCCAATAAGAAATGCAATAATTAACGTTGTGACAAACATAGTAAAATAACTTTAAAAATATTATCATAATAATTTTTGTAAATATATCGTACCTAATTAAAAACCTCCCGGGCAACTTCATCCCAATAGTTCTTTAATACAACCCTGTAAGATGGAGAATAACATTCACGATACTTTTTAGAATGATGTGGGATCTCAGACTTATTAGAAATAATAAAATCGCTAAACTGTCGAAATTCTTCTCTATCAAAAGGTAAATCTCCTGAATCTACCATTCTTGCAACCATCTCCCACCGCTTATTCAAAATTTCCATATTTCCTAAAGGGATCCTTTCGGATAAAACTTTTTCCTTTGCAGATAAAGCGATGACATTTGCCAAGAGTTTAATATTCCCACTTTTATCTTTAAATTTTTTCAGATTAATTCTAACATACTTGCCCGATGGTGAAATATTTTCTACCAGATCGATTTCAGGATCAGCATTAATAGATTCAATTTCTCTATTCAAATAACTCAATATTATCTTCTCATTTGTACCCAAGTGTGCCGGCCCAAGTGTTGCTTGATAAATAAACTTATAAAGGTCTTGAACTTCCATTTCAGGATATCGATTTAAATGTTCTAAGATTAAGTTCATCCACCCCTCTTTGTTCTCATCAATATTCACCTTGCCGCAAGTAAGAAGCAGAAATCCAGCAATGATAAAAATAAATATTATTTTAAGTTGTATATTTTGAATGCTCGTAAACAATCCTTAATATGGCTACTCATGCTTTATCTTCGGACTCATCAACTTCTTTGAATTTAGCATCTTCAATCTGGCTTTCATCAATATGGAAAGATTTATCAGGTTTTTTCCCTTTTACTTCAGATTTTTTCTCAATTTTTGGTAAATATATTTTAACAATTTTCCATATTAAATTACCCAAAAATATTAAAAGCAGTAATTGGAACAATAATTTCATCATTTAGATTTTCTTTCAGGATTGTAATATCGAGTTCCTGAAACAGGCTGCCTTATGACCTGTAACAGTTCATCAAGGTCTCCCTCATTATGAACAAAGTCAATTTCATTCGTATTAACAATAATCAATGGACTATCTTTGTATCTAAAAAAATATTCATTATAAATCTGATTCAAGGATTCAATATATTCGCGAGACATGCTCCTTTCGTAAGTTCTACCTCTCTTTTTTATATTATCCATCAGTATATCCGTACTTGCTTGCAGAAAAACTACTAAATCAGGTTTTGGTATTTCTCTCTCGAGTAATTTTGCAATTAAATTGTAAAGTGTTAATTCTTTTTCGTTAAGATTTAAATGAGCAAAAAGTTTATCCTTTGCGAACATATAATCGCTAATGAGCAAATTATGGAAAAGATCTATTTGCTTCAGATCGAGCTGCTGCCTATATCTGCTAAGAAGAAAATACAGCTGTGTTTGAAAAGCATATCTTTCTGATTCAGCATAAAAATCTTCAAGAAATGGATTTTCCTCAAATTTTTCAAGCACAAGTTTGGCAGAAAGCTTTTCGGTTAACATTTTCGCTAAACAGGTTTTCCCAACGCCGATAACACCTTCAATAGCAATATAATAGAGGTTTTTCATACTTTTTAATCACCTTTTCTTATTTTAACAATATTTTTTCTTCAAATTTATTAACATAACCGATATCTTGACACTCTTTAAATAATTGTGAAACATTCTTCCCAGTCTTTGGGCATATAAAGTTTGGAGCAATTTCAGATAGAGGCTCTAAAACAAAACGCCTTTCGTATAAATGAGGATGAGGAATTACTAGCTCTTCTATGTTAACAAGTTTATGATGAAAAAATTCAATATCTATGTCAATTTTCCTAGGACTATTTCTTGGAGTGTTAAATTTCCTTCCTATTTTTAATTCGATTTCTTTGCAATAGTGAAGCAGCTCCAACGGCTCACAATCTGTTTCAATTTCTAATACCATATTAAAAAAGTATCTTTGATCAGGATTATATAAAGGTTCAGTTTCATAAATCGATGAAGTGTTTAATTGACTTATTTTATCGGACGAGCATATTTCTTCTATTGTTCTAAAGAGATATTTTTTACGATCTCCGATATTTGATCCTAAACCTAAAAATACACGGGGATGCTTCAAAGCAATTTCCTCATCTCTTCGCGGGTTCTTGAAATTTCAACTTCTATAGTATCAAGAACACCTTTAACTGGAGCATTCGGTTTCCTAATCCTCACGAGAACAAGATCAACAGGATAAGTATTAAAAATAACACGAAGAAGTTTACCAGCTAACGCTTCAATAAGGTGGAACTTCGAATGGGTCACAACATCCTGAACTAATTGATAAATCTCCTCATAACTAATAGTATCACGTAAATGGTCAGTTTTAATAGCGGAAGTCATGTCAAATTCGAATTCTACGTCCACTTCATATTTTCCACCTAATACCTTTTCTTGTTCGA